>JAKCCP010000395.1 GCA_021841985.1 Pseudomonadota bacterium
CCGCTGCCCCTATGCGTTCGATCGCTGCCGCAGCGAGGCGCCGAAACTGCGCGGCCCGAACCATCATCAGGCGGCCTGCCATCTCGATCGCCTGCCGGGGAGCGCTTAGGAAAGGCCAGGGGCTTTATCGCTCGACGGGATAGGGCGATCGCCAAAGATGAAGTCTTGAGTTATGCACCGCAAGCGAGGCTGGCGGCGCCCCGCGATGCTCTATCCAGCCGCTCGCGCCGGTCAGGAACAGGCGCGTCGCGACTGTGACATCCCCGACCGGCACGATCTCATTCGAATTGCCGCCCCATCACCGCGCCTTTCGAGAGCGACGTGATATAGGTATCGAGAGCCACCAGGTTCGGACTGCCGAAGGCCGGCGGCGTGCCTTTGAGTCCGCCGCCGATGCATCGCGCTATTTGTTGCGAGAGGGTGATCACGCTTTGCGCGCGGGCGGAATAGCGCGGAAATGCCGCCGCCGCGCCGATCAGGCTCGGAATGGCTTTGCCGTTTGGCAGCTTACCCGCGTCGCGGCCGCCGTTGAGGTGGCAGGTCTCGCAGGTGCCGGCGCCACCAAAACTCTCATGCGCGAAGAGATCGGCGCCTTTCTGAACCGCTTGCTGCATCGCCGCCTGCCCCGCCGGCGCATCGGCCGCCTGGGCGACAAAGGGCACGCCGAGCGCCGCAACCACGAGCGCCGCGCAGAGTTTTGATCCTGTCCGTCGCGCCATCACACTTCTCCGCTGCTATCGGGTTCATTTGGCATTTTCGCCACATCTAACCCGAAGCCAGGATAGGCGCTACATGACGAAGCGGCAAGCACGGCGTGCCAATGGAGCGCGTCGTCATGCGCGCGGGCGGCGCCGGAGGCGATTATTCGGGTTGTCCCGGATCGGCCATCGCCCAGCCTGACATCTGGCGTCCGGTCGGCCCTGCCTCCTTGGCAAGATCAGGCTCCTGCGCCGCGAAAGACGGGCCAGCAAGCCGGTCCCCGCGCGCGCTCTCGCCGCGTGGCTCGGAGGCGGGCGCGCGCCCAGGGGGTGTCGCATCGCCGGGACGCGGCACCGGGGCGCGATGGACTGGCGCGGCGTTGGCCCTGAGCCGGCCCGCGATATGGCGAAAGCGCTGGCGCAGAGCGCGCACGCCGCTCGCCAAGCTGAGGGCGATCTCGCGGCTGCCTTCATGGCGCCGCAACATGGCCTCACCAATGTCATCAAATAGAGCCATGGGTGCGATCCTTTCATCCGCGGCGGCAATCACGCCGCCATGAAGGACGCTTCCACCCTGCAAAGGGCGATGAGAGAGCCCCGCGCCCCGTCGCGGCGACAGCAACTGCCCGCTCTAGCGCCTCGGCAGCTTGGGCCGCGGGGCGGAAACCGGCCTCATCTCGCCTTTGTGCAATGCAACATGATATTGCCCCGCGCCGATGTCAATGCGCCGCGCGTCTCCCGAAACACAGACGATCCACGCCGGATTTTGGGTTTTCCCTTGCTCGCCGGGCTGGACGACGTCGGAGAGGAAGAGGCGGGCTTGAGCTTCCATGACGGGTTTGGAGGGCGCGAGAGGGGCCCGCGGCCAGCCCGCCGCAGAACCCGTCATGAACCAGGATCGAGCCGATATCTACATCCGCATCGTCTCACCCGTATCACCGCCGAGATCGCCGCCGCCACCGAGCCGGCGTCGCCGACTGACATAGGCCCTGGCACGACACCGGCAACGCGATCGCCCGACCCGCCAACATCGCCTCCGGCCGGCCCTCGCCTCGGGTGCGTCCTCCGACCCAGGCTTCATCCACCTCAACATGTTCTCGCGGCTCGCCGCCAATCTTGTCGCGCTCGGGGCGCACCATCCCGGCGCGGCGCTGATGGTTGCAAATGCGACGGAGTTGCAATACATAAGATCTCTCCTTGGAGATCCAACGCATGCCAGCGACAAATCCGGCCGCCGCGGCGCCTCCCGCTGCCGCTTTAGGCCGCCTTCGGTTCTTTTTGGCTGTGGCCGGCCCCGGCCTCGTGGTGATGCTCGCCGATACCGATGTCGGCAGCATCGTCACCGCCGCGCAGAGCGGCGTGCAATGGGGTTATCGGCTGCTCGGGCTACAGCTATTGCTCATCCCGGTGCTCTATGTCGTCCAGGAACTCACCGTGCGGCTCGGCATTTTTACCGGGCGCGGCCATGGTGAACTAATCCGCGAGAAGTTTGGCCGGCCTTGGGCTTTTGTTTCGGTGACTGGGTTGGCGATCGCCGTGCTGGGAGCGCTGGTCACCGAATTCTCCGGTGTTGCGGGGATTGGCGAGCTTTTCGGTGTGCCGCGTGCCGCGAGCCTCGCTCTCGCTGTCGCCGCTTTGCTTGTGGTGGTGCTCACCGGCTCCTATCGCCGGGTGGAGCGGGTGGCGATTATCTGCGGTTTGTTTGAACTCGCCTTCCTGGGCGTGGCCTGGGCAGCGCACCCTAATTTCCCCGCAATGCTGCGCGGATCGCTAGACATTCCCTATGCCAATCGGGATTATCTCTACCTGGTCGCGGCCAATATCGGCGCCGTGATCATGCCGTGGATGATTTTCTATCAGCAATCCGCCATTGCCGACAAAAAGCTGCGTATCGAGCATTTCCGGGCCGCACGGCTTGATACCGCGTTCGGTTCGATCGTCACACAGATCATCATGGCTGCCGTGTTGATCGCCGCCGCCGCGACCATCGGCCGCAGCGACCCGCATGCCAATCTCGGCGCTGTCGGTGACATTAGCGATGCGTTCACGCCTTTTCTCGGCGCGGCAATGGCCCGGCTGGTCTTTGGCCTCGGCGTGCTCGGGGCCGGCATGGTCGCCGCCGTTGTCGTCTCGCTGGCCCTCGCCTGGGGTATCGGCGAGGTCACCGGCTTCCGGCATTCGCTGGAACTGCATCCCGCGAAAGCCCCCTGGTTCTATGGCGCCTACGCGGTATGCACGCTGGCCGGCGCCGGGCTCGTTCTGGTGATGCCGGATCTCGTGGCGCTGAATATTGCCGTCGAGGCAATGAACGCCTTGTTGCTGCCGCTGGTACTCGGCTTTCTCATCGCGCTTGCCGTTCGTGCTCTGCCGGAGGGGCAAAATCTGCGCGGCTGGTATCTCTGGCTGGTTTTGGCACTCGCCACTATGACAACCGTGCTTGGCATCTTTGGCGCACTCTCGGGGATGGGGGTGGTCTGATACCTGCGGCGCGCCGTGTGCCAATTTCAGAAAGCTCGGCCATGTCGGTGCCGTCTTCGCCGCCGGTCAGCACCGCACAAAGCGCAATAGCCAGCATCTCCAGCATTCTGCCGCGCTATGGTGCCGGGGCGATGCTGAGGGTGATTTTCGTCGATGGCACGGCGATGCCGCCGGCGTGGTTAACCACAGCGCCGATCTGAATGCCGGCGACCAGCCATTCGCCGTTGGCAGCACGCACCAGCAGAGGGGCGCCGCTGGTGCCTTCGGTGCCTTCGCAACTATGGTGGATCAGCGGCTGGCGATGCGCGTCGTCGATCTCCTCGGCGATCAGGCAATGGAGATCAGCCTCGATGATCTCGATATGGTCCTTGCTGTAGCCGCCCAGGGCGGCGGGTGTGCCGGGGCGCGGCACGCTTGGCGCGAGACGCAGCACGTGGCCGACCATATGCAGGGGGCTGGCGAGGCGCAGCACCGCCCAGTCCGAGCCGGCGGTGTCGCCCTCGTGGAACGGGTCGTAGCCGGGGGCGACGGTGAAATCGGCGACCACCGCGACCGCAGTCGCGGCGCCGTGATCGGCGGCAAGCAGAAAATGGATCAGCCTTGGCTGCACGATCAGCCGGGTGCGCTGGCGATAGAGGCAATGCGCGGCGGTGAGCACAATAGCAGGGGCGACGACGAAGCCGGTGCAGCGCCCGCCGAGGGCGTTCTGCACCCGCCCGATGGCGCGCCAGGGAAATTCAAGCGGATTAACCGGCTGGCGCTCATCGGTGCGGCCAATACCGGGCAAAATGGCGGCATTGGGTGTCGGCTCGGTGAAAGTTAGGTCGCCGGCGGTTGCGATCTGGCGCGGCCCGGGTATCAGGAGGAATGCGAGCGCCAGCGCGATGGGCGCGGGCACCCGCCGCGCTCGCGCCGTCACGGCGACACCGGCCGAAACTGGCCGCGTTCGCCAAGCAGCGAGAGCACGCCACTGCGGATATCGAAGGATGCACCATGCAGGCGGAGACCGTCGGCGCGCTCGGCAGCCGCGACCCACGGGAAGCCGCGCAGATTCTCGAGCGAAAGCTTGATGGTTTCGAATTCACAGACATTTTGCGCGGTCTCGGGTGTCGCATGGGCGAGCGCACGGGCGCGCGCCGGGGCGGCGATCGAGACCCAGGAATTGATGAAATCCGCCTGCGCCAGCGGCGCGCCATGCAGCAAGGCCGCGACCCCGCTGCACATCGCGTGACCGAGCACGATGAGATCGGAAACATGCAGCACACGAACGGCGAATTCGAGCGCGGCGCTGGTGCCGTGATGGGTGCCATCCGGTGCATAGGGTGGCACCAGGGCGGCGATGTTGCGCACGGTGAAGATTTCCCCCGGTGCAGCATCGAAGATCATCGCGGGATCGACACGGCTATCGGCGCAGGCGATAACCATGGCGCGTGGTGATTGGCCGTGCTCGGCGAGCATCCCGAACAGGCGCCGCCGCTCCTGCCAGGCCTGCTGGCGGAAACGTCGATAGCCGGCGAGCAGGTTTTGCATGCCGGCGCGCCTGCTCAGATGCGCCCGGTTTCAGGTGCGCCCATGGCAATGCTTGTATTTCTTGCCCGAGCCGCAGGGGCAGGGCGCGTTGCGCGGGGTATTGTCCCAGAGACCGGGCTCGGCGAGGGCCACGGCCGAGGCCATGAGCGCGCCGTCCGCGCCGAGCAGCTCGGGGGCACGCGCAATCTCCGCGGGAGCAGGGTGGCTTTCCACCATCGCCTTCTGGCGCGGCTGGAAATCCGCTTCGGGCGGCGCCTCGGGCGACAATTCGACACGGCCGAGCAGCATCGTCACCCGCTCCTTGAGTTCGTCGAGCATGGCGTTGAATAGCGTGAAGGCTTCACTTTTGTATTCATTGAGCGGATCGCGTTGACCGTAGGCGCGCAGCCCAATCCCCTGCCGCAGATAATCGAGCGCCAGGAGATGTTCCTTCCACACCTGATCGAGCACCTGCAGCAACAGCGATTTCTCGATATAGCGCATCAGCTCGGGCCCGACATTCGCGGCCTTCGCCGCGAGCTGGGCGTCGGCCGCTTGCCGGATGCGCTTCAGAATTTCGTCGGGCTCGATCCCGTCTTCCTTGGCCCAATCGGCGATCGGCAGATCAAGATTGAGCAGCCGGCGGACATCATCGGCGAGTTCCGCGCTCTGCCATTGCTCGGCGAACGCGCGCTCCGCAATACGCCGCGTGATCAGCGTCGCGATGACCTCGTCACGCATTTCGTTGATGGTCTCGGTGACATCCTCAGCGTGCATGAATTCGCGCCTCTGGGCATATACTTCCTTGCGCTGCGCGTTCATCACGTCGTCATAGCGGAGGACATTCTTGCGCATGTCGAAGTTGCGCGCCTCGACTTTTTTCTGCGCTTTTTCCAGGGCCTTGTTGATCCAAGGATGGACGATCGCCTCGCCATCCTTGAGACCGAGTTTCTGCAATAACCCGCCCATGCGATCAGAGCCGAAGATGCGCATGAGATCGTCCTCGAGCGACAAGAAAAAGCGCGACGCGCCGGGATCGCCCTGGCGGCCGGAGCGGCCGCGGAGCTGGTTGTCGATGCGTCGGCTTTCGTGGCGCTCAGTACCGATAACGAAGAGCCCGCCCGCCTGCTTGACGATTTCCGCGGCCGCCGCGATCTCGGCGCGGATGGCCTCGGCGCGGGTGGCGCGCGCAGCCTCGTTCTCGATCACTGCCAGTTCGCGTTTGAGGCGCATTTCGAGATTACCGCCGAGCTTGATGTCGGTGCCGCGCCCGGCCATGTTGGTGGCGATCGTCACCGCGCCAGGCGCGCCGGCCTCGGAAATGATCTCGGCTTCCTGCTCATGAAAACGCGCGTTCAGAACAGCGTGCGGTATTTTCTTTTTCTTGAGTATATTGCTAAGAGTTTCGCTCTTCTCGATGCTCACCGTGCCAACCAGGACGGGCTGGTCCCGTTCGCGGCATTCGCCGATGAGCCTGGCGACCGATTCGTATTTCTCAGCCGCAGTGCGATAAACTTCATCGTCCTGATCGTCGCGGGTGACGGCGACGTTGGTTGGGATTTCCACGACGTCAAGCTTGTAGATCTCGGCGAATTCATCCGCCTCCGTCATGGCCGTGCCGGTCATGCCCGCGAGCTTCGGGTAGAGGCGGAAATAGTTCTGGAAAGTGATCGAGGCCAGGGTCTGGTTTTCCGGCTGGATCTCGACGCCTTCCTTAGCCTCAAGCGCCTGATGCAAGCCCTCAGAATAGCGCCGCCCTTCCATCATCCGGCCAGTGAATTCATCAATGATGACCACTTTGCCCTGACGGACGATATAGTCAACATCGCGGGCGAACAAAACATGCGCGCGCAGTGATTGCTGTACATGATGAACCAATGCGACGTTGAATATGTCGTAGAGATTGCCTTCCGTAAGAATGCCGGCAGCGCGCAGCGCGTCCTCGACGACACCGGCGCCAGTCTCGGTCAGCGTCGCGGTGCGGAACTTTTCGTCCTTGTCAAAATTCGTCACATCCTTGACGACTTCGGCGAGCACAGCATTGACGCGGTGATAAAGATCGGAGGAATCCTCCGCCGGCCCCGAGATGATCAGTGGTGTGCGCGCCTCATCGATCAAGATGCTGTCCACTTCATCGACGATGGCAAATCCGAACGTCCGCTGTACCATATCCTCAAGACGGTATTTCATGTTGTCGCGGAGATAATCGAAGCCGAATTCATTGTTCGTACCATAGGTGATATCGGCGGCGTAGGCGCTGCGCCGTTCGGCATCGTCGAGCCCATGCACGATGACGCCAGTGGTCATGCCAAGAAAGCTGTAGATTTGGCCCATCCATTCGGCGTCACGCCGGGCGAGATAGTCGTTCACCGTCACCACATGCACGCCTTGCCCGGTGAGCGCGTTGAGATAGACCGGCAAGGTGGCGACCAGGGTCTTGCCCTCGCCGGTTTTCATCTCGGCGATCTTGCCATCATGCAGCACCATGCCGCCGATCAACTGGACGTCGAAATGGCGCTGGCCGAGCACACGCTTTGAGGCCTCGCGCACGGTCGCGAAAGCTTCCGGGAGCAGTTCGTCGAGACTGGCGCCACCGGCGAGGCGGGCGCGGAGCGCCGCCGTCTGGCCAGCGAGTTCGCTGTCCGAGAGCGCGGCCATCTTCGGTTCCAGTGCGCCGATCTCGGGGACACGGCGCTGATAGGCCTTGAGCGAGCGGTCATTGGCCGTGCCGAAGATTGAGCGGGCGATACGGGCAAACATAGGGGAGCCTTCCGGGACAAGTCTCAATAAGGGCGCGAAACAGCACCGCCCGCCCGAACCGGCGGGGGAACGGCATGGCGACGCCTCTCAGATAAGATGCGCGCCTTCCCCGGTCAACGCGGCGCGCGCCGCGGCGATGATGCGGCGCGCTTCGTCCCAAAGCGCAAAACGATCGAAATCTGCCGCCGCGACCCATGCCGCTGCGCTGACATCGGAGCCGGGGCACGGTTCGCCTGTTCGCCAGCAGGCGGCGAAGTCGAGGATGGTATAGTGGTAAAGTATCCGTCCCTCGGCGTCGCGGTGGATGCTGTCAACATTGCCCGCCAAAACCAGCTTGCCGACCTCGAGGCCGGTTTCCTCGAACAATTCGCGCCGTGCCGCCGCGATCGCGGTCTCGCCGAGTTTTTGCGCCCCCCCGGGGAGGCTCCAGGCACCGGCGGCCGGGGGATGGGCACGGCGCACCAGCAACACGGTGTCCTCGCGCAGCACCACGATCCCGATCCCGACGATGGGCCGCTTGGGATAGGTGCGCGGCGCGTTCACCGTGGCGCGGGGGGTTGCCCGGGCATCGCCGGGGTCGGCGTGGCCGGCATGACCGCAGCGGACGGCGGGGTGGGGGTCGCCGGGGGCAGCAGGTCATCAAGGCTGGGCAGGATGGTTTTCGCCTGCCAACTCGGCACCGCAAGCGCGAAGCCATTGAATTTCTTGCCGAGCGCGTCAGCCATCGCCTGCGCCTTGTCCTTGCCGCTCGGGGTGAAAATCGCCCAGACGGTTTCACCCTCGACGCTGATTGCCGCCCGCAGCGTCAGGCCGTCGGTGGTGACGAAGGTGATCGTGCCGAGTTTTTGCCCAAGGGGGGCGCTGGCGGCACGGGTATCGCTGAAGCTCAGGTATTCGAGGCCGCGCGCCAGCGTGTCGATCTTGAGCTGATCGAGCACCGGGTGGGTCGCGGGCGTGCTCACCACCAGCTTGTCCCCCTCACGGGTCAGCACGAGATGTGAGGTGTCGCGGTCGATGGTGATGCTGGCCACCTGGTCACGCGCGATATTGACGATCTGGTGATCGATCCAGCCGGAAAGATCGGGATCCGCCTCGACCGTGCCCTCGGCGAGCCAGACCTGGTTTTCCCCGACGCGGCGGACGAAAACCTGCGCGGCGCCGCCATTTTCCGGGCTCGGCCGGGTATGGCCGAGGATGATTGCGGCGAGTGCCGCGCCCTTGGCGTCAAGCACGCGAACCTCTCTGGCCTCCGATTTCGCGTCCCTCGGGTCATCCACGCCGAGGCGGGCGAACTCCGCCGGATCATCGGTGCGTTTTTCCACGAGTTTGAGTTCGGCGAGCCCGGCGAGCAGCGTATGCACGCGGGGCGCGAGGGCTGGGAAATTGCCGTGTTCGGCGAGCAGCCAGCGATCGGCCTCGCGGACCAGCACGAGAGTTTTGCTGTGATCGGCGATTTCAAGGCGCTGGGCGGCTGCCATGCGCGCGGCAAAATCGGGGAAGGCCAAGGTTGCGGCGTTGGCCGTGACCTCGCCCATGGTGTCGCGGGCGATGCCGGCGTACCAGCCGAGGCCAAGTGAGACGGCGCCGAGCAGGAGGAGAATAAACGCAGTGCGGGGTTTCATGGCGCGGGGCTCCTCACGTCCGCGCCCGGCCACGCCGGCGATGGCGCAGGATGCCAAGCCCGATCGCGATCAGCGTCAGGATCGCCGGCACCAGCACGATATCGAACAGGCGGAGGAGCTGATCCAGGGCGTCGATATCCTCCTTGAGCGCGAGCTGCACGGCGCGAAGCTGCTGGCGGGTGGTGACGATCTCGCGGTTGGCGGCGTCGATCGCCTCGCGCTGCTCGGCGGTCACCACCGCCTGGCCGGCGCCCGATTGTCCGGCGCCTTCGCGGAGGTTTGCCAGATTCTTCTCGGTCTCCTCGAGATGCTTTTGCAGGTTCTGCTCGGTGCGGCGGAACTGCGCTTCGGCGCGGCGTTGCATGTCATCGACCAGGGTGAAGGGACGGTCCGCCGAGCCCCGCGCGCGGAGCCCGATCAGCGCATCCCCCCCGGCCAGCGTGCCCACGAGATTGGCGAGGAACGGGCCATTATCGCTGAACGGCTCGGCGTCTTCCTGGCCGAAGAAATCCTTCACCCGGACCCAGAAGCGATCAGCCATGATGTCGCTATCGGCGACAATCACGAGATTGGCCGGCGTTTCAGTATGATCCTTGAAGGGAGCGAGATCGGCGGGACGGGTCTGTCCCGCGGCGGGGGTGGGCGGTCCGGAAAACGCCGATTTCAGCATCCCATGGACGCGCGCGGCGACCACCCTTGGCCCACCCTCGGGCTTGAAGGCGGCGAGGATGGCGGCGGGATCGGGGTCGATCGCCAGCGTCTCGGCCGCGATCAGCCCGGAGCGCGGGCTTGAGGTCAGAAGCGGCGTGAAGCTCACCGTGGCCCCCGGCTTGAGCGCGAGATAGCCGGGATCGGCCACCGTCACCTGCGCCAGATCGGCGGTCGCCGGGTCGTCGTGGTTGATGCCGTCGCGGATATTGAACCAGGGCACATAGTCGGTGACGGTCATGCGGTCGCCAGGGCTGGCGCGCACCCGCCAAGCGCCGGTGAGATCGCCCACCACCTGCTTCGGATCATAGGCGACGCCCCAGGCATCGAGCAGGCGATGGAGATCGGAGGCGGTATCGGTCGCCGGCATGCCGTTGGGGCCGGGAGTATCAGCCTCCATGGTGCTGCGCGGGTCGACCAGCAGCAACAATCGCCCGCCACGCATGACAAACTGGTCGATGGCGTATTGCGCCGGCTCCGGCAGATGCTGCGGCTGCACCACCAGCAAAACCGAAATCTCGGGATCGATGCTCCAGGTGGTGAGCGGCACGGAGCGCACGGCGAAGCTCTGGCGCAGCAGCGTCATCGCCATCCAGGGCTGTCCGGCCCGCCCGCGCCCCTGGCTCATCATCATCGCCCGCGGATCGCCATCGACCGGCAGCGCCGACATCAGCCCGACCACCGCGCGCTTGGGGTTCGACAATTCATAAATCAGCCGCGTCACGTCATATTCGAGGAAACGCTCGCGCGCCTGCTGAAAGAACGGAATAACCCGCTCGTCATCGAGCAGATTGGTCCCGGCGAGGCCGAAAAACACCTGGGAACCGCTCTGATCGACCGGCACCGCCTGGAGGCCGAAGCTCAACGCCCGGTCCTCGGCCTCGCTGAAGGGCTCTGGATCGAAACTCTCCAGCCGCAGCATGCCGTGCGCGAGGCGGACATATTGCGCCAGCATTTCTTCCACGCGCTGATGGTAGCCATCATAAAACGGCGCCCGCGCCCCGAGATCGCGCGAATAGAAGAGCCGCAGCGTGATCGGCTGTTTCAGCCCGCGCAGCACCTCGCGTGTGCCCGGTGAGAGGGTGTAGATATGGCCGGCAGTGAGGTCGAGCTGGGCCTCGGCGAGGCGGCTGTCGGCCAGCATGTTGAGCCCGATCAGGAGAGCCGCTAGGCCGATCAGGCCGAGGGCCGAAGCAGTCGCGCGCGGCATGCTCAATCGGCCTTCCGATGTTCGAGGATCACGGTGTTGGCGACCAGCCAGAATATCATGAAGGAGACGAGATAGATCACGTCGCGCGCGGCGATCAGGCCGCGGGTGAAGGTCTCGAAGCGATCGACGAGGGAGAGCTTCCGCGCGATGGTGGCGAGCACCGGAAGATTATGGCTAAGGAAATCCGTCACCACCGGGAAGGCGCTGGCAGCAAAGACGAAAGAAAGCGCGACGCCAAGGACGAAGGCGATGACCTGGTTCTTGGTGATTGCCGAAGCCGCGGCACCGAGCGCCAGGAAACACCCGGCGATCAGCACGGCCCCGACATAGCCGGCGGCGATCATGCCGTTATCGGGGCTGCCCAGCACATTCACGGTGATGACGAAGGGGAAAGTGAGCGCCAGCGCGATCACCGTGAAGGCCCAGGCGGCGAGAAATTTTCCCACCACCGCCTGCCCCTGGCTCACCGGCAGCGTGAGCAGCAACTCGATGGTGCCGAGCCGGCGCTCCTCGGCCCAGAGCCGCATGGTGATGGCCGGCACCAGCAGCACGAACACCCAGGGGAGGAACTGGAAGAAGGGCAGCAGATCGGCCTGATCACGCTCGAAAAAACCGCCGACGCTGAAGGTCAGCGTGCCTTGCAGGGCGAGGAAGATGACGATGAACACCCAGGCGACGGGGGTCGCGAAATACCCCGCGAATTCGCGCCAGGCGATGGCCAGCGTGGCGCGCATTCAGGCCGCCTCCGCCGCCGGGCGGGTGAGGGCGCGAAACACTTCTTCCAGCCGGCCGGAGGGGTGGCGACGCGCCAACTCGGCGGGCGTGGCATCGGCGACGACGCGCCCGGCGGCGATGATCATGGCGCGTGAGCACACGGCTTCGACCTCTTCGAGGATGTGGGTGCTGATGATGATCGCCTTGTCGGGCGCCATGCGGGTGATCAGGGCGCGCACCTCGAATTTCTGATTGGGATCGAGCCCGTCGGTGGGTTCGTCGAGCACCAGCACCGGCGGGTCGTGGAGCAGCGCCTGGGCGAGGCCGACACGGCGCTTGAAGCCTTTCGAGAGGGTTTCCACCGGAAGCTGCCGCACGCCATCGAGGGTTGCCAGGGCGAGCGCCTGATCAACCCGATCGCGCGCCTCCCCGCCATGATAGCCGCGCACCCGGGCGATGAAGCGGAGAAACCCCGCGACCGTCATCTCGGGATAGACCGGCGCGCCCTCGGGGAGGAAACCCAGCTCCCGGCGGGCGGCGACGGCATCGTTTTGCACGTCGTGGCCGTTGATATGGGCGCTGCCGCTGGTGGGCGTGACGAAGCCCGCGAGCATTTTCATCGTTGTCGATTTGCCCGCGCCATTGGGTCCGAGAAACCCCAACACCTCGCCCCGCGCGAGCGTAAAGCTCACGCCATCGACGGCGGTGAAGCCGCCGAAGCGTTTGGTCAGACCCGCGATTTCGATCAGGGCGTCCAAGTGTTTTCCTCCCGGCCGGCGGGCGACGGCTCCGCCCGGACCCTCGAAGGCAAGGGGGGAGGAACCGCCGAGAGGGCGCGCACGGGCTTGTCATTTGCGCAACCATGCAAAAACCACATGAGCCACTTGCAAAACCACGCTGACAGCGTGAATTTCCGCGGCATTGCATCGAAAATGGGCGACCCGCCCGCATC
>JAKCCP010000113.1 GCA_021841985.1 Pseudomonadota bacterium
AGGCGCCCATATTGGCGAGCGTCGAGACGCGGAGGGCGAGGAAATGCCCTTCCTCGTCGAGCGCCATTTCGGCGTGGCTGACATGATCGCGGCCATGCGCGTCCGACATGAAGCTTTCCGAGCGCTCGGCGGTCCATTTCACCGGGCGCTTCAGCTTGCCCGCCGCCCAGGTGACGATCGCCTCCTCGGCGTAGTGATAGATTTTCGACCCGAAGCCGCCGCCGACATCGGGCGCGATGACGCGGAGCTTGTGCTCGGGAATATGCAGCACGAAGGCGCCCATCAGGAGGCGGATGACGTGCGGGTTCTGGCTGGTGGTGGAGAGCGTGTAGTGGCCCGCGACATCGCATTCGCCAAGCGCCGCGCGCGGCTCCATGGCATTCGGGATGAGACGGTTGTTGACGAGATCGAGTTTGACGACGTGCTTGGCGGTGGCAAAAGCCGCATCGACCGCCGCCTTGTCGCCGATATGCCAGTCATAGCAGACATTGCCGGCAACCTCGTCATGCACCAGGGCCGCGCCAGGGGCGGCGGCGGCGCGGAGATCGGCGACGCCCGGCAGGTCCTCGAAATCGATCGCCAGCAACTCGGCGGCGTCCTTGGCCTGGCTCCTGGTCTCGGCGATGACCACGGCGATCGGGTCGCCGACATGGCGCACCTTGCCCACCGCCAGCACCGGATGCGGCGGCTCGGCCATCGGGCTGCCGTCCTTGCTATGGATCTGCCAACCACAGGGCAGCCCGCCGATGCCATCGGCCACCAGGTCGGCGCCGGTATAGACCGCGACGACGCCCGGGGCAGCGGCGGCGGCCGAGATATCGATGCCCTTGATGCGGGCATGCGGCCGATCGGAGCGGCGGATATAGGCGTGGAGCTGGCCGGGGCGGTTCATGTCATCGACGTAATGGCCACGCCCGACGAGGAAGCGGCCATCTTCCCGCCGCTTCACGGCGGCGCCGATACCTTCAAAACCCATAAAAACCTCCCTTTGAGACGCTCTACTTCTCGCTCTACTTTTCGTTTTGCCGCGCCGCGGGCGACTTGTTTTACCGCGCCGCGGGCGACGCGCGGCCTCAGGCCGCCTTGGCCGCCTGGCCGTGCATCAAGGGCCACGCCGCCGCGATCGCCTTGACGATATTGTTATAGCCGGTGCAGCGGCAGAGATTGCCCTCGAGCTCGGCGCGGATCTCGGTCTCGCTCATCGGATGGGGGTGTTTGTTCACCATATCGACGGCGCTCATCACCATCCCCGGCGTGCAGAAGCCGCATTGCAGCGCGTGATGCTCGCGGAACATCGCCTGCATCGGATGCAAGGTGCCATCCGGCTTGGCCAGCCCCTCGATGGTGGTGACTTCCGCGCCATTCGCCTGCAACGCCAGCATGGTGCAGGATTTCACCGAATCGCCATTGACGAGCACGACGCAGGCGCCGCACTGGCTGGTGTCGCAGCCGACATGGGTGCCAGTCAGGCCGAGTTTTTCGCGCAACAGCTCAACCAGCAGCGTGCGGCCCTCGACCTCCACGGAATGCGTCTTGCCGTTCACCTTCAGCGATACCTGCGGCATCGTTTCCCCCTTCTGCTACGAAACTGCCCGGCGGGCGGGCTCGCTCGCAGTGTGGTGGCGCGCCGGGCCAGGGTCAAGCCACCCGCGAGCGCGCTGGTTGCCGCTAACGGCTTTTCGCGCCTCGTTATTTTCAGTCATTCATAGCGCCCGCACACAGCGCGGCGACGCGGCCCCCGGTCAGGCGCAGGAGTTCCCCGGCCGAGGTGCGAAACACCTGATCCGGCGCCCCCGCCGCCGCCCATAGCGGGTCGAGCGCCATGAGATCGGCATCGATCAGCGTGCGGAGCGGCGTGAGATGGCCGATGGGGGCCACGCCGCCGATGGCGAAGCCGGTTTTCTCGCGCACGAAGGCGCCGCTCGCCTGCGCCACCGTGCCGCCGAGCGCCGCCGCGAGCCGCGCCGGATCGACCCGGTTGGCGCCCGAGACAAGCACCAGAACCGGCGCGTCGCCCTGGCGAAACACCAGCGATTTGACGATCTGCGCGACCGCGCAGCCGATCGCCCGCGCCGCCTCTTGCGCGGTGCGGGCCCCGCTCGGCGCGGCGACGATGGTATCGGGATGGCCCGCCGCCCGGAGCGCCGCGCGCACCCGCGCGACCGATCCGCCCGCGTCCGCCGCTTGCGCCATTGCGCCGCCCTCCCGCTTGCCCGATATGCCGGCCATGCCGCCGCTCGCCCTTTATATCCACTGGCCGTTCTGTCTCGCCAAGTGCCCCTATTGCGATTTCAACAGCCATGTTCGCGAGCGGATCGATGCGGCGGGTTGCATCGCCGCCTTGCGCGCCGAACTCGTCTTCGAGGGCGCCCGCCTCGGCCGCCGACCGCTCGGCTCGATTTTTTTTGGCGGCGGCACGCCGAGCCTGATGGCCCCCGCCGATGTCGCCGCGCTGATCGCCGATGCCAGGCGGGTTTTCGCGCCGCGCGATGATCTGGAGATCACCCTGGAAGCCAATCCGACCAGCGTGGAGGCGGAAAAACTCGCGGATTTCCGCGCCGCCGGGGTGAACCGGCTGTCGCTCGGCGTGCAAAGCCTCGACCCGGCGGCGCTGGCCTTTCTCGGCCGCCGCCATTCGGCGGGCCAGGCGATCGCCGCGCTCGAAAGCGCCCGGCGGATTTTCCCCCGCCTCTCCTTCGACCTGATCTATGCCCGGCCCGGCCAGACCCTCCCCGCCTGGCGCGCCGAGCTGCGCGCCGCGCTGGCGCTCGCCGCCGATCATCTTTCCCTCTACCAGCTCACCATCGAGCCCGGCACCGCCTTCGCCACGGCTCATGCGCGGGGCGAGATCGTGCTGCCCGAGGGCGAGGAAGCGGCGGCGCTCTATGAGGCGACCGGCGCGGAGGCCGCCGGCGCCGGGCTGCTGCCCTACGAGGTCTCGAACTACGCCAGGCCGGGCGCCGAAAGCCGCCACAACCTCGCCTATTGGCGCTATGGCGACTATGCCGGGATTGGCCCCGGCGCGCATGGGCGGCTCACCTTGCGGGGCGAAATCGTCGCCACGCGCCGCCATCGCGCCCCGGAAATCTGGGCCGAGCGGGTCGGGCGCCTCGGCCACGGCAGCGTCGCCGAGACGCCGCTTTCGCCGCTCGAGCGGGGGCGCGAGATGCTGCTGATGGGGCTCCGGCTCGCCGAGGGCCTCGATCCCGCCGGCTTCGCCCGCCGCACCGGCCGCCCCCTCGCCGAGGCGATCGATGCCGAGATTCTGCGCCAGGCCGAGGCGGCCGGCTATCTCGCCTGGGAGGGCGGAAGGCTGGTGGCGCTGCCGGCCGGGCGGCTTCGTCTCGATGCCCTGCTGGCCGCGCTCTGCCGCTGATTGGATTTCAGTTAATAAGGCCAGGGCGCTGCCCTGGACCCGCATCCCGGAAGGGCCCGCATCCCGGAAGGGATTGCAAAGGCTCCGCCTTTGCTGGGGTCCCAATGGGGAAGATGGGGGGCAAAGCCCCCGGCCTTTCGCCGCGCCGGAGGCGGCGCTATACCCATCGGGGCCGGTATAGCGGCACGAGGAAGGACGATCATGGCGCGCCGACGGCAGCTTTACGAGGGCAAGGCGAAAATCCTCTTCGAGGGGCCCGAGCCCGGCACGCTGGTGCAATATTTCAAGGACGACGCCACCGCCTTCAACGCCCAGAAAAAGGGCGTGATCACCGGCAAGGGCGTGCTCAATAACCGCATCAGCGAATACCTCATGATGCGGCTTGGCGAAATCGGCATCCCGACGCATTTCATCCGCCGGCTCAACATGCGCGAGCAGTTGATCCGCGAGGTCGAGATCATTCCGCTGGAGGTGGTGGTGCGCAACATCGCCGCCGGCAGCATCTCGACCCGGCTCGGCATTCCCGAGGGCACCCGCCTGCCGCGCTCGATCATCGAATACTACCACAAGAACGACGCGCTCAACGACCCGATGGTCGCCGAGGAACACATCACCGCCTTCGGCTGGGCGGCGCCGCAGGACCTCGATGATATTATTTCCTTGACGCTGCGGGTGAACGATTTCCTCACCGGGCTTTTTCTCGGCGTCGGCATCCTGCTGGTCGATCTCAAGCTGGAATACGGCCGGCTATGGGAAAACGAGGAAATGCGCATTGTTTTGGCCGACGAGATCAGCCCGGATAATTGCCGGCTCTGGGACAGCAAGACCAACGAGAAGATGGACAAGGACCGCTTCCGCCGCGATCTTGGCAAGGTCGAGGAGGCCTATCAGGAAGTCGCGCGCCGGCTCGGCATCATGCCCGAGGCCGGCTCGCGCGACCTCAAGGGGCCGGAGACCATGCAGTAGGCGAGGGGGCGGGCGATGAAGGCGATCGTGACGGTGATGCTCAAGGATGGCGTGCTCGATCCACAGGGCAGGGCGATCGGCCAGGCGCTGCGCGGGCTCGGCTTCGCCGGCGCGGGCCTGGTGCGGGCGGGCAAGGTGATCGAGATCGAGCTTGCCGAGCACGACCCCGAAAAAGCCCGCGCCACGGCGAACGAGATGGCGCGCCGGCTGCTGGCGAATACGGTGATCGAACGATTTTCGGTGCGGATAGAGGAGAACTGAACATGACGCGAATGACACGGGCACTGGCGACACGGGCACTGGCTATACGGGGGGCGGGGCTTGCCGTTCTGGCGCTGGCGGCGCCGCCGAGCGAGGCGGCGTTCATCAAGCGCGATTTCCTGATGCGCTCCTGCGCCGCCCATGAGGGGCCGGGCCAGGCCGATTGCACCGGCTATATCGTGGGCGTCGCCGACACCCTGCAATCGGCCCCCGATTCCGGCATCTGCGTGCCCGGAAGCATGCCGATCCGCAGCCTGCGCGAGGCGGTCGCGGGGTATATCCGCGCCCATCGCGACGGGCCGGATACCGATGCCGCGCCGCTGGTGCGCACGGCCCTGCGCAGCCTCTATCCGTGCACGAAGTGAGCGGGGCACGAAGTGAAGCGGGGCACGAAGTGAAGCGGGGCACGAAGTGAAGCGGGGCACGGAATGAAGCCTGGGGCGGCATGAGGGCGGGGATCGTTCTTTTCCCCGGCATCAACCGCGAGCGTGACATGGCGCTCGCGCTCCGGCGCGCCTCGGGCCGCGCGCCACGGATGATCTGGCACCACGAGACCGATCTCGCGGGCCTCGATCTCGTGGTCTTGCCCGGCGGATTTTCCTATGGCGATTATTTGCGCTGTGGCGCGATGGCGGCGCGGTCGCCGGTGATGCGCGCGGTCGCCGATTTCGCGGCCGCCGGCGGCTATGTGCTCGGTGTCTGCAACGGCTTTCAGATCCTGATCGAGGCCGGGATGCTGCCCGGCGCGCTTTTGCGCAATGCCGGGCTGCGCTTTCTCGCGCGCGATTGCCATTTGCGGGTCGCGCGCGCCGGCACCGCCTTCACCCGCCATCTCGCGCAAGGCGCCGTATTCCGCGCGCCGATGGCGCATGGCGATGGCAATTACTTCGCCGACGAGGCAACGCTTGAGCGCCTGGAGGGCGAAGGGTTGGTCGCCTTCCACTACGCAACACCGGCGGGGCAGGTGGTGCCGGAGGCCAATTTCAACGGCAGCGCCCGCGCCATCGCTGGCATCTACGCGCCCTCGCTCCGCGTCCTCGGCCTGATGCCCCACCCCGAGGATCTCATCGATCCACTGCTGGGCGGCGAGGATGGGCTGCCGCTTTTCACCGGGCTCAACGCGGCCCTCGCGGCGTGAGCGGGGCGGCGGCGAACCGGGCGCGGCCGCCGCGTGTTCGATTGACCTCCAGCCTCTGAGCCGCTGAGCGCGCCTTCGCGCGCGACATCGGGCGGCGCCGGTCTAAAAAAAGCAATTATCCTAATATAAATTAATTTTCTTGTGTTTATCTAGAAAATGATGTTTTAATAAATCTACCCGCTGCCTCCGCTGAACCTCTCGTCTCGCCGCGCGGTGGGCATCAGACCTTTACGATGAAAGGCGTTAGGATCATGCATTCCTCTCCGTTCGCCCGCCTTCGCTCCTTCCGGCGCCTGCCCGCGGCCATGCCGGTCCGCGGGCATGCGCCGGCGCGCCGGCAGCTGAAGCGCCTGCTCCATGCCGGCATCGCGATGGTCGGCGTGACGTTCGGGGGGCTGCTTGCCGCCGCCGCGACGCCGATAATCGCGGGGGACCTGGTGCCGCCGGGGACCCTGCCGTTCACCCTCGACAATTTCGGCACCGCCACGACCGTGGGGCGCCAAGCGGTGGCGGGGCCGCTCACGGCGGGCGCCGAGACGATCGGGTTCGCCGGCGATTCCGGCCTCTATGCCGGGTCGATCTCCGGCGTCGTGCTATCGCCCTTCATGCCGACCCGCACGCTCGAGGAATTCCTCGCCGCCGAGCCGGGAGGGACGCTCACGATCGCCTTTGCCACGCCACAGACCTCGTTCGATCTGTTGTGGGGCAGCGTCGATACCTATAACGCCCTGAGTTTCGGCACGCCGGGCTTCGGCACGCCGGCCCAGACCGTCACGGGGGCGGACATCGCGCGCGCCATTCCGGGCATCCAATTCGGCTCATCGAACGCCGCGGTGGAGATCAGCGGCCTCGATCCGTTCACCTTGATCACGGTGACCAGCACCACGCCAGCCTTCGAATTCGTCCCCGGCTTGGCGGTGCCGGAACCCGGGGCCCTGGCACTCTTTGGCACCGCCCTGCTCGGCCTCGGCCTGGTTCGCCGCCACGCATGGGGCAACACATCGCGGGGCCAGACATCGCGGGGCCAGACATCGCGGGGCCAGACATAAGGCGAGGGGCGCCGCCCCGGTCTGCCTTCCGCGCTCAAAGCCCGCGCGCCGCTTGGCGGAAGGCCTCGGCGGCGGTTTCCACGTCGGCGCGGCTGATATCGAGATAGAGCCCGGCGCGGCCGCGCTTGGGCCCCATCACGCTGATCAGCACGCCCGCGGCGCGCAGCCGCCGCGCCAGGGTCTCGGCGTCGCCATCCCCGGTGATCTCGAAGAACACCAGATTGGTCTCCGGCGGGGTGACGCTGAGGCCCGGGATTTCCGCGAGCCGCGCGGCCAGCAGGGCGGCGTTCTGGTGATCCTCGGCGAGGCGCGCGACGTGATGGTCGAGCGCGTAAAGACAGGCGGCGGCGGCGATGCCGCCCTGGCGGAAAGCCCCGCCGAGGCGCTGCTTCCAGCGCCAGGCGGCGTCGATGAAGGCGTGGCTTCCCGCCAGCACCGCGCCGATCGGCGCTCCCAGTCCCTTGGTGAAATCGAGCCAGACCGAGGTGTAGCCGCGCGCCATCGCCGCCGCCGGCACGCCGCTCGCGACCACCGCGTTGAGCAGCCGCGCGCCGTCCATGTGGGTGCTGATGCCGCATTCGCGCGCGAGATCGGCGATGGCGTCGAGGGCGTCCCGTGGCCAGACGCTGCCGCCGCCGAAATTGGCGGTCTGCTCGACGGCGATCAGGGTCTGCGGCGCGGCGTAGCGATAATCGCGCGAGGTCAGCGCGGCGCGCAGGGTTTCGCGGGAAAATTGCCCGCGCGCGCCGGCCAGTCCCACCACCCGCGCGCCCGCGAGCGCAGAGGGTGCGCCGCCCTCGCTGGTCGCGATATGGGAACTCTCATGGGCGAGGATCTCATCGCCGGGACGGCAATGCGTGAGGATGGCGATTTCGTTGCATATCGTCCCGCTGGGCAGGAACATCGCCGCGTCTTTGCCGAGCAGCGCCGCCATGCGGGCGCAAAGCGCGTTGATCGTGGGATCCTCGCCGCGCTGCTCATCGCCGACCTCGGCCGCCGCCATCGCCTGGCGCATCGCCGCGGTCGGGCGCGATTGCGTATCGGAAAAGAGGTTGATCCGCACCGGCGGCAGCGCCGGATCGGGCAAGGGGGGCGCGAGGCTCATGAGGTTTTTGCCGCCGCCGCCAGCGTCGGGTCCGCGCCCTGGCGCTCCGGGGGGCCATAGACCTCGCCGGCGCGCTTGAGAAACGCGTTCACCATGCGCCGCACCGCTTCGTTGAAGACGACGCCGATCGCGGCTTGCAGAAGGCGCGAGCGGAATTCGAAATCGACATAGAAATCGATATGCGTGCCGCGCGGATCGGGGGTGAAGCGCCACTGGTTGTTCAAATAGCGGAACGGCCCGTTTTCATAGCGCACACGGATCAGCCGGGGCCGCTCAAGGGCGACGCGGCTGGTAAAGCTTTCGTGGAACGGGCCGAAGCCGATGGTGAGATCGGCGAGGGTCTCGGTTTCGCTCCGCGAGCGCACCCGCGCGCCCGTGCACCAGGGCAGGAATTGCGGGTATTTGCCAATATCGGCGACGAGGTCGAACAGCTGCTCGGGCCGGTAGCCGACGACACGGCGCTCGGCATGGGTCGGCATGGTCTAGGCGGCGCTCTGGGCCGCGCGGGCGGCGACGAGGGCGGCGAAATCGGCGTCGGCGTGATAGGAACTCCGGGTTAGCGGCGAGGCGGCGACCAGGGCGAAGCCCCGCGCGCGGGCGAGCGTGGCGTATTCGGCGAATTCCTCGGGCGGCACGAAGCGCTCCACGGCGGCGTGCTTGACCGTCGGCTGGAGGTATTGGCCGAGGGTGAGGAAATCGACCCCGGCGATGCGCAGATCGTCCATCACCTGGCTCACCTCGGCGCGGCTTTCGCCCAAGCCCAGCATCAGGCCGGATTTCGTGAAGATCGCCGGATTTTCGCCCTTCACCCGGTCGAGCAGGCGGAGCGACTGGTAATAGCGCGCGCCGGGGCGGATCGCGGGATAGAGCCGCGGCGTGGTTTCGAGATTGTGGTTGAAGACATCCGGCCGGGCGCGCGCCACCACCCGCCAGGCCTCGCCCTTGCGCAGGAAATCGGGCGTCAGCACCTCGATCGTGGTGGCGGGTGCGGCGGCGCGGAGGGCGGCGATGACGGCGGCGAAATGCGCCGCCCCGCCATCGTCGAGATCGTCGCGATCGACCGAGGTGATGACGACGTGGCGCAGCCCGAGCCGCGCCACCGCCGCGGCGACGCGCGCCGGCTCGTCGGCGTCCAGCGGGCCGGGCTGGCCGGTGCGGACATTGCAGAAGCTGCACGCGCGGGTGCAGGTGTCGCCCATGATCATCATGGTGGCGTGGCGCACCGACCAGCACTCGCCGATATTGGGGCACGCCGCCTCCTCGCAGACAGTATGCAACTGGTGCGCGTGCAGCAGGGCGCGGGTTTCGTGATACACCGGATGGTTGGGCGCCTTGACCCGGATCCAGCCGGGCTTGCGCTGGATCGGGTTATCCGGGCGGTGGGATTTCTCGGGATGGCGCGGCCGCGGATCGCCCACCACGCCACCGAGCCGATGATCGATCAGGACGCGCATGGCGTTCGCTGCTTTCCCTCTTCAAGCCACAGGGCCCGCTCCAGAGATAGGCGCTCCGCGCGATCTCCGCAACGCGCCGGCCGGGTTGGTAGGCGAGGGGCAAGGCCCCTGGCCCGCCGATGGCCCGCGCGTGACCTCAGTTGCGCGATTTATCGACCAGCGCGTTCTTGGCGATCCACGGCATCATGGCGCGCAGCTTCTCGCCGATCTGCTCCACGGGATGCTCGCTCATGCGCCGGCGCATCGCCTTGAAGCTGGTCTGGTTGACGCGGTTTTCCAGCATCCAGTCGCGCGCGAAGCGGCCGGACTGGATATCGCCCAGCACCCGCTTCATCTCGGCCTTGGTCTCGGGCGTGATGATGCGCGGGCCGCTCACGTATTCGCCATACTCGGCGGTGTTGCTGATCGAGTAGTTCATGTTGGCGATGCCGCCCTCATAGATCAGATCGACGATCAGCTTGACCTCGTGCAGGCACTCGAAATAGGCCATCTCAGGCGCGTAGCCGGCTTCCACCAGGGTCTCGAAGCCGCCCTTGATGAGTTCCACGAGGCCGCCGCAGAGCACCACCTGCTCGCCGAAGAGATCGGTCTCGCATTCCTCCTTGAAGGTCGTCTCGATGATGCCGGCGCGCCCGCCGCCGATCGCCGAGGCATAGGAAAGCGCGATTTCGAGCGCGTTGCCCGAGGGGTTCTGGTCCACCGCGACCAGACAGGGCACGCCGCCGCCGCGCTGGTATTCGCTCCGCACCGTATGGCCGGGGCCCTTGGGCGCGATCATGAAGACGTCGATATCGGCCCGCGCCTCGATCAGGTTGAAATGGATGTTGAGGCCGTGGGCGAAGGCGATCGCCGCGCCGGGCTTCATGTGCGGGCCGAGCTTTTCGCGGTAGAGATCGCCCTGGCCCTCGTCGGGGGTGAGCACCATCACGACATCGGCCCATTTCGCTGCCTCCGCCGGGTCGAGGACGCGCAGGCCGGCGGCTTCGGCCTTGGCAACGCCCGCCGAGCCGGGGCGCAGCCCGACGACGATGTCCTTGACCCCCGAGTCCTTGAGGTTGTTGGCATGGGCGTGGCCCTGGCTGCCATAGCCAATCACGGCGACCTTGCGGGCCTTGATCAGGTTAACGTCCGCATCGCGGTCGTAGTAAACGCGCATGTTCTTCCCCTATTTGATGGTCACGAAGGCGGCGATGGTCACGCTAAACAGAATAAACGTAATTCCAACCGCGATCCGGTTGATTTTCGGGAATATAAAGTAGTTGACAAAATCATATCTTTTGACAATTTTATGTTCTATCACATCAAGATTTATTTTACTTTCTTGGAGTTTGAGCGCAAAATTAACTTGCTGAAGATAGGCTCTCGACATTTCTTCATGATAATTTGCCCAATGCGCCTTGCGCAGGATGGTGTAACTGGTGAGCAGCAGCGACGCCTTGATAAACAAACTCAGGATCATGACAATATTTTGGTCTTTTATCAACTGTAAAGGCAAATGCTCGATAATGAAAACCACGGTGATGATCTGAAAGAACGCCCGCATCAGCACGTATTGGGAGCGTTCCTGGTGCATGGTCAAGGAATTATGGGTCTGATAGAGCTTGAAATAGACCTCGAACACCCGCCCCTCGGGAACCGGCGGCGGCGTGCGGCCGCCCTCCTCGGCGCGATCCGTCATCAGATCCCCCGCGCCCCACGCGCGATCAAATCACCCGCGCCCCACGCGCGATCAAATCACCCGCGCTCCACGCGCCATCAAATGACCCGCGCTCCACGCGCGATGGCGGCGACGCCGGTGCGGGAAATCTCGGCCAGGCCGAGCGGGCGCATGAGGTCGAGGAAGGCGTCGAGCTTGTCGGGATTGCCGGTCATCTCGAAAACGAAGCTTGCGGTGGTGGCATCGACGACGCGGGCGCGAAAGGCATCGGCCAGCCGCAGCGCCTCGGCGCGCTGCTCGCCGGCGCAGAGGATCTTGATCAGCGCCATCTCGCGCGCGAGATGCGGCCCCTCCTGGGTGAGATCGGCGACGCGATGGACGGGCACCAGGCGGTCGAGCTGCGCCTTGATCTGCTCGATCACCATTTCCGTCCCCGAGGTCACGACATTGATCCGCGAGCGCCCGCGGCCATCTTCCACCGGCGCCACGGTGAGGCTGTCGATATTGTAGCCGCGCCCGGAAAAGAGCCCGATGACGCGCGCGAGCACGCCTGATTCATTGTCCACCAGCACCGAAATGGTCGCGGTGCGAAACGCCCCGGGTTCCGCCATCACACCAGCACCAGCCCCTCGTCGGTGATGCCGGCGGCGTCGCCCTCGTGCTCGGGGCCAAGGATCATGTCGTTATGGGCGGCGCCCGAAGGGATCATCGGGAAACAATTCTCCGCCTGGTCAACCGCGATATCGGCGATCACCGCGCGGTCGGTGGCGAGCATCTCGTGAATGACCGGATCAAGCTCCTCGATGGTCCGGGCGCGGAGGCCGGTGGCGTGGAAACTCTCGGCGAGTTTGACGAAATCGGGCAAGGCCGCGGAGTAGCTTTCGGCATAGCGCCCGCCATGCAGCAATTCCTGCCATTGCCGCACCATGCCCATATACTGGTTGTTGAGAATGAACACTTTCACCGGCAGGCGATACTGGGCGATCGTGCTCATCTCCTGGATGTTCATCAGGATCGAGGCCTCGCCGGCGATATCGATCACCAGCGCCTCGGGGTGGGCGATCTGCACCCCCATCGCGGCGGGCAGGCCGTAGCCCATGGTGCCGAGCCCGCCCGAGGTCATCCAGTGGTTGGGTTTTTCGAAGCGGAAATGCTGCGCCGCCCACATCTGGTGCTGGCCGACCTCGGTGGTGATGAAGGTTTCCCGCCCCGCGGCGAGGGTGAGTTCATAAAGCCGGCGGATCGCGTGCTGCGGCTTGATGATGCTGCCCGGCGCCGGCGCCTGGGTGTAGCGCAGGCAGTCCTTCGCCCGCCACGCCTCGATCTGGCGCCACCAGGCGGCCAATGCCGCGCGCTCGGGTGTCGCCGCGTCGGCCCGCCAGGCGGCGAGCAGGGCCTCGAGAATGCGCCCGGCATCGCCCACGATCGCGACATCGACGGGGACGTTCTTGTTGATGCTGGAGGGGTCGATATCGGCGTGGATTTTCCGGGCCCCGGGGCTGAAGGCGT
>JAKCCP010000249.1 GCA_021841985.1 Pseudomonadota bacterium
TCGGCGCGTAGCGGATGAACTGTAGGGTGTCGCCATAGCCCTGCTCGGCATGCAGGAGAATGGTCCGCCAAGCGATCGCCTCGCCCTGCCATTGCGGCCGGCCAAAATCGCGCCGCGCCGTCTCGGGCAGGCGAAACCGTTCTTCATATTCGGCGAACCCTTCGGCCAGATGCCCGGCGGTGAGCAGCGCAAGCGCCAGGCCGAAGCGGATACGCGGCGCGGTCGCGGCCCGCGCCGCGGCCGCGCTGTGGAGATCGAGCGCCGCCCTGATCTCGCCCAACGCGAGCAGAGACGTGCCGAGATTGCACAGTATGGAGGGATCATCGGGCGTGTGTTCGAGGGCGCGGCGATAGCTCGCCGCGGCGGCGGCGAAATCGCCGAGATCGTGCAAGGCATTACCGCGATTGACATGGGCGGCAGAGCAATCGGGCGCGACGGCCAGCGCGGCGCGCGCCAACGCCAGCGCACGCTCGGGCTGGCCGAGATCACGCAGCACCCCGGCGAGCGCCACTTGCGCCGGTATCATGGCGGGATCGCGCCGTAGCGCCTCGCGGAACGCCGTCTCGGCGATCGCCGGTTGGCGCCCCCCCTCCAGCGCGACGCCGAGATTGAACCAGGCGATGGCGGAGGCGGGCGCCAGGCGCACCACCTCATGCAGCGCCGCCACGCCGGCGAGGAAATCCCCCGTGGCAATCAGCGCCGGGCCGAGAGCGGCGTGCAGTTGGGGCTCAAGGGGAGCGAAAACGAGGCCGGCGCGCGCCACCGCAATAGCCTCCTCATGGCGACCACGCTGATGGAGCAGAAGGGCGCGGTTGATCGCCGCCCCGATCAAGGTTGGCGACAGGCGGCTGGCCGCGGCATAGGCAGCGATCGCGGCTTCCGCGTCCCCGCCCAGGCGCAGCGCCTCGCCGTGCTGAAACAGGGCGCGCGCAGCTTCATCGGGGGGGATCGAGAGGGTGGTCAGGGCGGACATCGGCAGCTCGCAAGGGTGTGACGACGCCGGAGACTAGCCCGCCAATTCTTGCTGTTGCGTCAATGCCCGGCTACCGGCAGGCTGGCGCCTCGGCAGCCAGGGAGCGAACAATGGCGCAGATCATTCCGGTTAAGGTATTCGACGCGGTGGTGTTTGGCGCCACCGGCGATCTGACCCTGCGCAAGTTGATGCCCTCGCTCTATTCACGTTTCCGTGATGGCCAGATGCCGCCCGAAAGCCGCATCATCGCTGCCGCCCGGAGCGATGTCGCCGAGGAGGACTATCGCAAGCGGGTGGTCGAGGGGCTACACGACCATATTCCGGCCAACGAGATCGACGACGCGCTGGTGGCGAAATTCTGCGCGCGGGTGAACTATCGCGCGCTCGACGGCGTGAGTGGGGAGGGTTGGGAGGGGCTGGTGCAGCTCCTCAGCCCCGAGCCGGAGCGGATACGGGTCTTCTATCTGGCGACCGCGCCCGATCTCTATGGCCCGATCTGCCGTAATCTGCGCGCCAACGCGTTGGTCACGCCGGCCTCGCGGGTCGTGCTGGAAAAGCCGATCGGCCACGACCTCGCCTCGGCCCGCGCCATCAATGACGAGGTCGGGCAGATCTTCGAGGAAAGCCAGATCTACCGGATCGACCATTTTCTCGGCAAGGAGACGGTGCAGAACCTGATGGCGCTGCGCTTCGCCAATGCGATTTTTGAGCGGCTGTGGAACGCCGATGTGATCGATCACGTTCAGATCACGGTCGCCGAGACCGTCGGCGTCGAGGGGCGCGCCGGGTATTACGACAAAGCCGGGGCGTTGCGAGATATGGTGCAGAACCATTTGTTGCAACTTCTTTGCCTGCTCGCCATGGAACCCCCGGTCTCGCTCGATCCCGACGCCGTGCGCGATGAAAAACTCAAGGTGCTGCGCGGCCTGCACCCGATTTCGGCGGGCGAGATCGCGACGCGGACGGTGCGTGGGCAGTATGCCCATGGCGTGACCGAGGGCAAGCCAGTGCCGGGCTATGCCGCCGAACTCGGTAGGCCGAGCCGCACCGAAACCTTTGTCGCGCTGAAGGCGGAAATACACGCCTGGCGCTGGGCCGGGGTGCCGTTCTATCTCCGCACCGGCAAGCGGTTGCCACAAAAGATCTCCGAGGTGGTGGTGCAGTTCCGTGCCGTGCCGCTCTCGATCTTTCCCCCGCCCGCCTCCGAGCTGGAACCCAACAAGCTGGTCATCCGGCTGCAGCCCAATGAGGGCATGCTGCTCAAGCTGATGACCAAGGATCCCGGGCCGGGCGGGCTGCGGCTGCGCCCGGCGCGGCTCGATATCAGCTTCCAGGAGGCTTTCAACACGCGCTACCCCGAAGCCTATGAGCGGCTGCTGATGGACGCGGTGCGTGGCAACCCGACGCTATTCATGCGGCGTGACGAGGTCGAGGCGGCGTGGCGCTGGGTCGAGCCGATCATCGAGGCCTGGGCGAACGCACCCGAGGCGCCCCGCCCCTATGCGGCGGGGAGCTGGGGCCCGACAGCAGCGATCGCTTTGATAGAAAGAGACGGACGAACCTGGCATGAAGATTGGGATGGAGAGAACGAATAAACTCCTGGGTGCATCCGCAGTGCGATTATAACTTATTAATGATATTGATCAAGAGAATTAAAATACATTTGCATGTCAATCAAAAATTAATAAACTTCTGGTATAAACCGGGGTCTTGGCTCCAGAATGCGTTGGTATCCCGTTCCTGTTGTCAGGTGCGGGTTTTGCCAAAATGGCGCTCAACCAAACGACGCAGGACCCTCAGCGATGACATTCCTTAGAAAATCCCCCCCCGAGAGCCAGCCCACGCTGTCCCCGATCACCCCCGCCGACATCCCTCCCCTCGGCGTCCTCCGCCATCTCCATCAGGAGTATGACGAGGCCAACGCCACCTTCTGGGGCTTCATTCGAGCGGAAGCCAAGCCATGCTTCACCCATGGCCTGCTCGGCGATATCGCCACCATGGGCATGACCCTCCGCCGTTTGCACGCCCAGCGAAAAGCCGCCGGCCAGACGCCGCCGCGCTACTTCGTCGGGGGGTCGCGCGCCCCCGGCATTTTCAATCTCGGTGGCGACCTGTCACTTTTTCTTGAAACCATCCGCGCCCAGGATCACAGCACGCTCCGTGCGTACGCGTATCAATGCATTGATGCCGTCTATGGTTTTTATACCGCCTTCGACCTGCCGATCATCGGCATCAGCCTGGTGCAGGGTGATGCGCTGGGCGGTGGCTTCGAGGCGGCGATGGCAGCCGATATCATCGTCGCCGAGCGCCGCGCCCGATTCGGGCTCCCCGAAGTGCTCTTCAACCTGTTCCCTGGCATGGGCGCCTACAGCCTGCTGTCGCGCCGGCTCGATGCGACCCGGGCCAAGCAGATGATCCTCTCGGGGCGTATCTACACTGCCGAGGAGATGGCCGCGCTGGGCATCGTCGATGTCATCGCCGAGGACGGTTTCGGCGAGGAGGCGGTACGTGACTATATCGCCCGCGACACCCGCCGCTTTGGTGCGCATTATGCGGTCTGCCAGGCGCAACGCCGGGTCAAGCCGCTCGATCTCGCGGAATTGCGTGATATCACCGATCTCTGGGTCGATGCCGCGATGGCGCTTTGCGAAGACGATCTACGCCGCATGCAGCGCCTGCTCACCGCGCAGGCGCGCCGCCAGAAGGGCTTCGTGGACGGACAAGCGGCGGCGGCGCCATCCGGCGTGGCTCGGCCAGGCGATCTCGTCGCCGCCGAATAGCCCTGGCGAGGCGGAAAACGGCTCCCTGCTGAGGCAGGGAGCCGGGCTCCTCGCAGTTTACGGCGTCGAGAGCGGCAGGTCAGCGCCTGGTCGCGTCAGACCGAATAATACATCTCGAACTCGACCGGGTGCGGGGTGTGCTCGAAGCGGTACACTTCGTTCCATTTCAGCTCGATATAACTGTCAATCAGATCCTCGCTGAAAACGTCGCCAGCGAGCAGGAAGTCGTGATCCGCGGCGAGCGCCCCGAGCGCCTCGCGGAGCGAGCCGCACACCGTCGGGATGCCCTTCAACTCCTCGGGCGGCAGGTCGTAGAGATCCTTGTCCATCGGATCACCAGGGTGGATCTTGTTACGGATGCCATCCAGCCCGGCCATCAGCATCGCCGCGAAGGCCAGATAGGGATTGGCCGCCGGGTCAGGAAAGCGCACCTCGACGCGCTTGGCCTTGGGGTTCGTCGCATAGGGGATGCGGCAGGAGGCCGAACGGTTACGCGCGGAATAGGCCAGGAGCACCGGCGCCTCAAAGCCAGGGATCAAACGCTTATAGCTGTTGGTCGCGGGGTTGGTGAAGGCATTGATCGCCTTGGCGTGCTTGATGATGCCGCCAATGTAGTAAAGCGCCGATTCCGAGAGATCGGCATAGCTATTGCCGGCAAAAAGTGGCTTGCCATTCTTCCAGATTGACTGATGGACATGCATGCCCGAGCCGTTATCGCCATAGATCGGCTTCGGCATGAAGGTCGCCGTCTTGCCATAGCTGTGCGCGACATTGTGGATGCAGTATTTGTAGATCTGCAAGGCGTCGGCCATGCGTACGAGCGGGCCGAACTTCATACCCAACTCATGCTGCGATTGGGCGACCTCGTGGTGATGCTTCTCGATCGCCACACCCATCTCCCCCATGGTGGAGAGCATTTCGGCGCGGAGATCGCTCTCGCTATCGACCGGCGGAACCGGAAAATAGCCGCCCTTGACGCTAGGGCGATGGCCCATATTGCCTTCGGGATAGTCCTTCAGCGAGGCTTGCGGTCCTTCCATCGAATCGAGCTGGTAAGTGCCGTAATTGCCGCCGGTGCCGAATTTCACGCTGTCGAAGATGAAGAACTCGGCTTCCGGGCCGACGAACGCGGTATCGCCAATGCCGGTCGCACGGAGATAGGCCTCGGCCTTTTTCGCCGTGCCACGAGGATCGCGGTTGTAAGCCTGCCCGGTCGAGGGTTCGACGATGTCACAGAACAGGATCAGCGAGGGTTTCGCTGCAAACGGGTCCATCACCGCGGTTTCGGCGTCCGGCATCAGGATCATGTCACTCTCATTGATCACCTTCCAGCCAGCGATCGAGGAGCCGTCGAACATGATGCCATCGCGAAACACGTCCTCGTCGATGGTCGAGACGTGCTGCGCCGTGTGCTGCCACTTTCCGCGCGGGTCGGTAAAGCGGAGATCGACGTATTCGACGGAATGCTCCTTGAGCATCTCCATCACCTTCTCCACGCCGCCTGCAGCGCCTGGGGCCTTCTTCGCCATAGTTTTTATCAACCCTTTCTCATGGTTTGCTTGGAACACAGAACGCCCAGCCGGAACCGGCGGGCGAGACAGGTCAGATAGCATGACGCGCCGCTGCGGCGCGCCGCAAAACGCTCTCGTTTAGACGGTTCACGACCCTGCGCAAAGCCGCCTTGTGCGGCTTGGCAACAGGTTTTTTGGTTCAGATCGCCTCCTCGCCGCGCTCGCCGGTGCGAATGCGGATCACCTCCTCGATCGCGCTGATGAAAATCTTGCCATCGCCAATCCGCCCGGTGCGGGCGGCGTTCATGATCGCTTCCACCGCGCGCTCGACGATCTCGTCCTGGCAAATCACCTCGATTTTCACCTTGGGCAGAAAATCGACCACGTATTCTGCCCCGCGATAGAGTTCAGTATGGCCCTTCTGCCGCCCGAAACCCTTGGCTTCGAGCACGGTGATGCCCTGTAGGCCGACCTCGTGCAGCGCCTCCTTGACCTCATCGAGCTTGAACGGCTTGATCACTGCCTCGATTTTTTTCATGCGCCCCTACCGTTGCGGCCGCTTCCGGCTGGTCTGAAGTTGCCAAAGTCCCGCGCCATCGCGGCTCGGGAAGTTGAGGTTTGCACGCCTCGTGCCAGCACGGCAACCGCCCAGGTAGGCGCGGCGATGGGATGGTCGCCCAAGGCATCGCCGGTGGCGGGGGCGCAAGGCCCCTGCCCTTTCATGACCTCATCTTGGGCAGGAATGCCCACGAACCAGGCACAAGCCATCTTGGCGGGCGATCGAGCGGGCGGCATAGTCCGCCCGATGAGGGGAAGAACCGCATGAAGCCCTTGAATTCGCTGCTCGCCGCGACCGAGACGACGATTTTTACCGTGATGTCGGCGCTCGCCGTCCGGCATGGTGCGATCAATCTCGGCCAGGGCTTTCCCGACACCGATGGCCCCGCCGATGTCATTGAGGCTGCCGCCGCGGCGCTCTGGGACGGCCGCAACCAGTATCCCCCACTCACCGGCGTGCCGGAATTGCGCGAAGCCGTCGCCGCCGCCAACCGGCGTTTCTATGGCATCGAGATCGATCCGGCGCGGGAAGTGGTGGTGACCTCGGGGGCAACCGAGGCGATCACCGCTTGCCTGATGGCACTCCTTGATCCCGGCGACGAGGTGGTGCTGATCGAGCCGCTTTATGATACCTATCTTCCTGTCGTGCGCCTCCTTGGCGCGGTGCCGAAACTGGTGCGGCTCTCGCCGCCCGACTGGGCGCTGCCGCGCGCCGAACTCGCGAGCGCGTTTGGCCCGCGCACCAAGGCGCTGATGCTCAATTCGCCGATGAACCCGACGGGCAAAGTGTTCAGCGCCGAGGAGTTGGGCTTTCTCGCCGCTCTCCTCTCCCGCCATGACGCCTATGCGGTGTGCGATGAGGTCTATGAGCATCTGGTCTTTGACGGCCATCGTCATATCCCCTTGATGAGCTTGCCGGGGATGCGCGAGCGCGCTTTGCGCATCGGCAGCGCCGGGAAAACTTTCAGTCTCACCGGCTGGAAAGTTGGTTACGTCACAGCGACAAATCGCCTAGCCGCCCTCGTCGCCAAGGCGCACCAAAACCTCACCTTTACCACCCCGCCCAATCTGCAACGCGCGGTGGCCGTCGGGCTCACCAAGGAAGATGCCTACTTTACCGGGATCGGCGCGGCGCTTGCCGCCAAACGCGACCGACTGGCCACCGGGCTTCGCGCGATCGGCATGCGTGTGCTCCCAACTCACGGCAGCTATTTCCTTACCGCCGACGTCTCCGCCTTGGGCTTCCCCGGCGACGATGCCGCCTTCTGCCGCCATATCACCGCCGAGGCCGGGGTCACGGCGATCCCGATCTCGGCCTTCTATGCCGGCCCGCCGCCCGTGAACTATGTCCGCTTCGCCTTCTGCAAGCAGGACGCGGTGCTGGACGAGGCGGTAACACGGTTGGCGCACCATTTCGCGGCGAGCGCACCGCAGGCGTTGACGGAAGCCGTCGGATCGGCCTAAACGCGGCTCCATCGAAATGGCGGGCGTAGCTCAGTTGGTAGAGCGCCAGGTTGTGGTCTTGGATGCCGTGGGTTCGAGTCCCATCGCTCGCCCCATCCCCTCCCCCGCGACAAAGGCCGCCATTGCGACCATATTTCCCTCAGCCGCGGTTGTTCGAGGACACGCAACATGACCGAAAGCGCGCTTATCGCCGCCGCTGACCACGCCGCGCGGCACTGGGAGTACAACCTGCCCGGTCGCTTCCGCGCCGGGGATGACGAATATATGCGGATGCTGAGCCGCATGCTGCTCGATACCTTCAACCCCTACAAGCCCGCCGTCATTGCCTGGCCGAAGCTCGACGCGGAAGCGCGCCAGCGCTTGGTCAGCCTGCCCATCTGGGATATCGCGGTGCGAACCGAAGGCTGGGCCCGCCTGCGCATCCTGAGCTTCGCCCGGCGCGTCAAGGTCGAGCCGCTGCGTGCCGCGCTCGAGCGCATGGCCTTCGAGGAAAACCGCCACAAGGAAGTGCTCTCGCGCCTGGTCGCCGCTTATGACATCCCGCTCGCCCCCGAGCCCGATTATATCGAGCCGCGTGATGCGGAATGGGCCTTCATGGTGACCGGCTATTCCGAGTGCATCGACAGCTTCTTCGCCTTCGGCCTTTTTGAATTGGCCCGCCGCTCCGGCTTCTTTCCGCCTGAGCTGGTCGAGACCTTCGAGCCGGTGATCCAGGAGGAAGGCCGGCACATCCTCTTCTTCATCAACTGGATCGCCTGGTACAAGCGCACCATGCCGCTCTGGCGCCGGCCATGGTTCCTGCTCAAGACCGCCCTGGTGTGGCTGTTCCTGGTCTGGGAACGCATTGGCATCGCCCGCGATGTCAACGGTACGCCGCAAGACGCGAATTTTACCGTCAAGGGCTCCGAAGCGGTGGCCGGCGAGATCGATATTGCTGAACTGCTCGATTTCTGCCTCGCCGAAAACGATCGTCGGCTTTCGGGCTACGACCCGCGCCTGATCAAGCCCACCACCGTGCCGCGCCTGGTACGCTTGGCGCGGCGGTTTATGCGGCGCAAGAAGACGCTAAACTGACCTTCCACCGCCGACCTTCTGGCGGTCTTGATCGCCAAGCCACGGCTCGATCCTCAAGGTGCCCTGGAACGCCGGAACCACTGGGAGAAGACCAGCCACTCGCTGCTGGTCGGCGCGATCCTGCACGTGCTCTACGCCGAGCCGGACAAGACGCTGGCCGGCGTTGCGGCTTTCTCTCCGACCCGGCGCGGCCGATCTCGCGGATCCTGCGCGCGGTGATGACCGGACGGCTGCACCATGCCGCCGAGACCGCCTTCTATCTCCTCCACACCGCACGCCGCCAGCGCCGCCTTCGGCAGGCACAATGCCAGGTCATTCGGGTGCGCCGCATGCGGCGAGTAGCGCGCGGAGGTCGCGGATCACCGGGAACACCTCTTGGTTGCGATCCCCCCCCTGCGCGTCATGCGCGGCCTGTTCCAGCGTCACGATTTCACGATCCTCGCGAAAAATGCGTTCGGTGAACAGCACCAGAAGCGGCCAAGCGAGGTCGAGCAAAGCGGCGATTTTCGGACGCCTCACCGATAGCAAGCCGAAGGTGCGGTTGCTGCGCTGCGCCTGGTCGAGCGGCACATAGGCGATCCAGAGATCCATCACCGGCGTTTCGTCGCGGGTATGGATACGCAGCGTCTGGTAGGGATATTCGGTGCGGATTGTCATGATGTCGCGCTCCGCGAGGCTGCTCGCGCTGGTGGAAGGACGGCGCTGGCCGAAGATTGCCGCCTCGCCGAGCGGCTGCTTGCCACCGGTGCGAGCAAAACTGTATTTCGCCTCGAGCCAGTTCTCGCCGCGGCGCTGCCCAAGAAAGCGCGGCCGGATCTGCCCCATCTGCCGGCGATGCAGAAACTGATGGTTCATGTCCATCAGGTTCTCATGCATGAAACTGTAATGGCAGGCCACCACGTCACCGAACCGTCGGGTTCGGTAACGGCTGTCCGCCACCGAGCCCAACTCCGGCAACGGCACCGCCAGCGCCCGCGCCGGATCGCCGGGGAACACCATGATCAGCCCACCTGCCTCACGGCACGGATAGGATCGCACGCCATTCGGCAGCTTGTCCTTGCCGAGATATGGCACATCGATGCAGCGTCCCGATCCGTCATAGCTCCAGCCATGATAGCAGCAGCGGATCGTCGCGCCTTGCACCACACCCCGGCTCAGCGGCACCTGGCGGTGGGCGCAGCGGTCTTCCAGCGCGAATACCGCGCCGTTGGGCGGCCGCACCAGCACAATCGGCTCCCCGGCAAAACGTACGGCAAGCGATCCGCCAAGTTTCAATTCGCGCGACCATGCAAGCGGATACCAGTGATCCGGATGCACGCCCACGCGCCGCAGATCGCGCGCGGCCGGCTGGGCGAGGCCGATATCGTCTGGCACAGATGAATGCAGATACATTCAGCCTATCCCGGCGGAGGCGCGCATCCACCACCCCGGCAACACGCGCTCACGCTTACATTCAGCAGAAAACGCGTGGTCGCAATCCCGTCAAGCGGATCTCAGGGTGCATGCTGGTCGGCACTCTTTTCGATGGCCTGGCCAGCCTGGGAAATATCCTGGCCGGCTCCTGCCGTGGTGTGACACGCACCGAGGAGCGGCAAGGCGCCCAGCAGCCCACACAGCGAGAGGATTAACATGGTGATTCTCTTATACATGGCATTCACCTCATCATCAAGCGGTTTCCTGAACCGTCGTTGAAACCTAAGCGCAACGATTATATTCCCGCGCCAGGAAGCAGGCAGTCCGCCGCGCCGGTCCCGTTTCACCAACACAGATTGCCGACGCGCGCCGCCTTCGGGGTTCGACATAGGCGATCCGCACTGGATCCGGGCCAGGGATTCTGGACTAGATCCGTCCCATGAGCAGCAAGACGACGACAACAACGAGAACGACGCCCAGGCCGCCGCTCGGGTAGTAGCCCCAGCTCCCACTGTACGACCATGTCGGCAAGGCGCCGATCAAGAACAGCACAAGAAGGATCAAGAGAATAAGGCCGATACTCATTTTACGAACTCTCCGGGAAAGCCATGTGCTCTGGTGGGTGGGGCGCGGGCGAAGCCGGCTTGCCGCGCTCGGTCAGGTGCGGTAATTGAACTCGGGAAGGCTCTTGAGCGATTCTTTTGTGGCCCCCCGCAGCATCATCTGTTGGTCATGCACCTCGAGTGCGTTGTAGGGCACGACAACGTATTTCTTGCCCATACCAAGGAATCCACCGACCGATAGCACGGCGAAAGGCACCTTTTCGGTGGGGGTGACGATGAGATCGTCGATCGTTCCCACATTCTCATTGGCCTCGTTGATGACCGTGCTGCCAATTACCTTGGATGCGCGGTAGCCCGTGGCGAGAGACTGCGGATCAACATTCATGAGAGACAGTGTCTGCGGCGTGCCCTGAGCCATAGCCGTTCCGCCAACCGCTGCCACGATCACAGCCGCGCCCGCAAGAAGCATCATCGAACGTGTCATGGCCGTTCCTTTCAATTGACTAATCATGTTGATTGGAAATGCCGGGAACCAGCGTTGCTCGTGAGCCTGGGCATTCCCAAGCGGCACTACTTCTTCAGCGCATCCCTCGTCGCATCCTTCACGCCGCCAATAGCGCTCTGGATTTTGCCCTCGACCTTGCCGCTCTTGCCTTCGGCGGTGAGCTTGGGGTCACCAAAGGCCTTGCCAGCCGCCTCCTTGATGGCGCCCTTGGCCTGCTTGGCCGCACCGGCGATACGATCCTTGTCCATGTTACTATCCTCTCCTTTTGTTGATGCCCTTGCGGGCAGACCCGGCGGCCGGTAACGGTCGGGCGGTTCGTGTGCAGTCAGCCGATCCTGCGAACTTGCAGGTCTTGCTTCATGCAGAGCTATTTTTGAGAATGATTATTCGCCGTCATGGTATGTTTGTGCGCGAGTTCGCTGTGCTTCATGGCAGTGGCGGCGTGCTCCTTGGCGTCATCGTGCTGGCCGAGATCGTGATGATGGGCCGCCTCGTGGTGATGATGCGCGGCGGCGTGATGGTGCGACGCCGCCATGTGGTGGTGTTCACTTGCAGGATGGGTTGGCTGCTTCGGATTTGTCTGGGCGTGTGACATTTCTGGGATTCCTCTGATTGAAAGCATTCATAACATAGCTCCCTAATCACGCGGCGATAGGCTCGGAAACTACCTATTCTTACTGTGTCATAAACTGGCCGGTCGCATTCAACGTTGGCAACACGGACATCGCGATATGGCTCGCGCAATAGCGTGGGCGGTCGCAATGCGGGCAGATGTGATTGGGTTTGTATAATAGCTCAAATTCAATCTGACACTTTGTGTTGGTTTTCGTAAACCGGAGCCGGCAGGGGGCGTGGTTCTCTCAAGGCAGGAACCGCGTCTCCCCTGCCAGCGGAGACGGAGACCCAACATGACCAAGGAACAAAAGATCAAGAACGGGCACGCAAGCCCCGTCGGGCGATGGCGCGCGCCTTCGGCATGCATGCCGAACGTCTCGAGACCGAGGACCAGTTCATGCCCGCGATCGCGCGGGCGCTCACCCGCCGCCCGGCGCTCCTCGACATTGTCGTAACTCCCGAAGCCGTATCGTCGGACGCGGAGACGGGGCTCGCCTGGGTGCCCGATCTGCAACCGCTGGCGGCGTGGGACAAGGCGGAGCGGCGGTGGCGCGGTGGCAGCGTTTGATGAGACCTGCGCGGGCGGGTATAGATCGTTGAAATCATCGTAGCGGACGGCACGCAGCAACCCTTGAAGGCCAACCCGTTCGGGTTCGCCGCGGAATTGCGGCCCTCGACCGCTTCGGCGGTCACCCGCACCGATGATTTTCCTGATCGGATGGGGCGCTGACAACCGCTTTCTGTGGAGCCACTTGCAAAACCACGCTGACAGCGTGAATTTCCGCGGCATTGCATCGAAAATGGGCGACCCGCCCGCATCCGCCGTGTGGTATCGTGGAGTTGCGAACCA
>JAKCCP010000341.1 GCA_021841985.1 Pseudomonadota bacterium
GAGGTCGTATCGGCGGTTGAAGCGATACGCGAACTCGGCGAGGTAGCGCGGCACATGCTTGTTGCTGATGGCCCGATAGGTGCTGGTGATCGACGCCTTGATGTTGCCGAGCGCGGTGTTGACCCACTTGAAGGCAGGCGTGCGCGCCGCGATGGGTCCGCTCCCCGTGACGATGACCTGATGGGTACACCCTGCCTTGGCCACGCCGCGGAAACAGCGCAGGCCGTCACTGACCACCGTGCAGTCAGGTGCGAGGCTGGATTTGGCGAAGCTGGCGATCGCATGGGTGCAGAAAGAAACTCGTGACGCGGCGCAGTTTGATGCGAACCGGCTTGCCGTCGTCCGTGGTTTCCACCGCCGCGACAAACGGTGTCTTGCCCGCAGCACCCCGCCCGCGCTTGCCGCCGCCGCGTTCGCCGCCGACATAGGCATCGTCGATCTCGACGCGCCCGGTCAATTGCCGGGCGGCGTCGCGTTCGAGCATGACCTGCGCCAGCTTGTGCTTGAGCTTCCACGCCGTGGTCTGGGTGACACCGAGGCGGCGGCCAAGCTCGATGCTGGAGATGCCCTGCTTGGTCTGGGTCATATGATAGAGGGCGCGGAACCAGGTGCGCAGCGGCAGCTTGGTCGACGCGAAGATGGTCCCGGCGATGGGCGAGGTCTGCAGCCGACAGTCACTGCACTGAAAGAGCTCGCGGGTGGTCACCACGCTGTGCCGCTGGCTGCCGCATCCGGGGCATTGGAAACCCCGCGGCCAGCGCGCGGCGATGACGACCTCGCGGCACTGCGCTTCCGTCCCATAGCGCCGGTCGAATTCCGCCTCGCTGAGCCCTTTCTGAAACTGCACCAAATTGCGCGCCATTGGCCAACCCCTTGTTAATCCACCGCATCCGAGCAATTGAACCACAACAGAGTCGGCTGAGCAAGGTGCGTAATCAGGAAAACTTTTATCTCGCAGGGGGTGGCCACGCCGAGAGGACCGGAATGGCCTCAGGCAATGGCCGGCACGCGCCGGGATTTGACCGTCAGCGCGGCAAGGGCTGCGAACAGGCAGGCAATCCCCGCCGTGTAAAACGCCGGCAGATAGCTCGCGGTGAGGCTCCGCGAGAGACCACCGCCGTAAGCCGCCACCGCCGCGCCCATTTGATGCGCCATGAACACCCAGCCGAACACCATGCCGGCGCGCTCGCGCCCAAACGTCGCGCCGGAAAGCTTCACCGTCGGCGGTACCGTTGCCACCCAGTCAAACCCATAGAACACCGCAAACAGCGACAGGCCATAGAAGGAAAAGGTCGAGGACGGCAGCCAGAGCAGCGACAAGCCACGCAACCCATAATACCAGCCGAGGAGAAAACGACAGTCGAAGCGGTCGCTGAGCCAGCCGGAGGCGACGGTGCCGACGAAATCGAACACCCCGATCACCGCCAGCATCGACGCCGCCGTGACCTCGGGCAGGCCAAAATCATGGCATAGCGGAATGAAATGCGTCTGCACCAGGCCATTGGTCGAGAGGCCGCAGACGAAAAAGGTAAAAAACAGCATCCAGAATGTCGGCGAAGTGCTGGCGTCGCCCAACGTCGTCAGCGCGGCGCGGGCCGGATTGCCGAGCGCCGGGCGCGGCGTCTCCACCACGCTCTCGCCATAAGCGGGCAAGCCGAGTTCGCCGGGATGATCGCGCCCGAGGATAAACATCAAGGCCCCGGCCACGGCGCAGATCACCGCCGCCGGCAACACCGCCGCGCGCCAGCCGAGATGGGTCGCGATGAAGGCGCCGAAAGGCAGAAACAGCAATTGTCCGGTCGCAGCACTCGCGGTCAGTAGCCCGATCACCAAGCCACGCCGGGCGACGAACCAGCGATTGGCGACCGTCGCACCGAGCACCACCGCCGTCATCCCGGTGCCGAGCCCGACCATCACCCCCCAGCCGAGCCAGATTTGCCAGAGCCGGGTCGCCATGGCGGCGAGCGAGAGCCCGGCGATGACCAACACCAGGGCCGCGAACACCACCCGGCGGAGGCCGAAACGCTGCAGCAAAGCGGCGGCGAACGGCCCGATCAGGCCATAAAGCAGCAGCCGCAGCGCGAGCGGACCAGAAATGGCGGCGGCACTCCAGCCCATGGTTTGTTCGAGCGGCAGGATGAGCACGCCCGGGAGCCCCATCGCCGCGGCCGTCGCCAACATGACGAGAAAGGTCAGCCCCGCCATCAGCCAGCCATAATGCACCCCCGCCGCCGCGAGACGCCGCGCCAGCCACACCGCCATCTGCTCTTCCCTCTCTTCCCGGACTTGCCAATCCGGCCAATATCGTGATTCTGACCGCCGCCGGCGGGCTTCGCAAGCGCGAAATGCCGCCGCCGCGAAACATGCTCATATTTGTCCTTGAAACTGATATTGCGACTTAGTCGTATTATTAGATTGTGGTCAAAACCCCTCCCGCGATGGGCCTCAACCCCCGAAGGCGCGGCAGCGGCGGAAGAAATCACGTTTTCGTGATATTCGTTAAAATAGGGTTGATCCGCTTTTATTTATGTTATACGTTCGCAACGTTTCTCATCTCACGACTATTGAGAAAGGAACCGGAACGATGAAGCGTTACGTTTTTGGCGTTCTCGCCGCGACTGCCCCCGGCGTGTGCAGCGAAAGCAGCAACAGCGCCGCCACCGCGCTCGGAAAAATCCGCTTCGGTCTCTCTGATACTCCCCCTAATCCACTGCCAACAATCACAAAACCACTGCCGGCGCAAGTTCGCGGCGATTCTTGCTGTCCGCCCCGCGCGCCTCAGCGTGCGAATTTGCAATCGGTGATCGGCGGCGCCGCATCCATCGGCGGGGTGATGGCGACCAGTTTGTAGTAATCCCAACCGCCTTTGCTCTCGGCAGGAGATTTCACCTCGAACAGATAGGGCGTGACCATCGCGCGGCCGTCGGCGCGGATGCGGGTTTGGCCGAAAGCGTCGTCATCGGCCGTGTTCTCTTTCATGTGCGCGATGACGGCGGCGCCATCGCGGGCGCGGGCAACGCCGAGGGCCGCGACCGATTTCAGGTAATGCAGCGTTCCCGCGTAACACGCGGCGTGGACATCGTTCGGGTAATTGCCGTTGGTTTTGGGCAGAACGCGGCGGGTGAAGGCGCGGGTGCGATCATTCAGATCCCAGTAGAAACTCTCGGTGAGCAGAAGACCTTGGCCGATCTCGAGCCCCAGGCCATGCACGCCGGTCACGGAAAACACCAGGGCCGCAAGGCGCGTGCCGTCGCGGGTGATGCCGAACTCCTTCGCTTGCTTGACGCAATTGACGGTATCATCGCCGGCATTGGCGAATCCGATCACCTTCGCCCCGCTCGCTTTGGCGCGCACCAGAAAGGAGGAAAAATCCGTCACGCCAGGAAACGGATACACGGCATTGCCCAAGACCTTGCCGCCGAGTTTGGTGACGACATCGCTGGCATCGCGCGCGAGCTGCTGGCCGAACACATAATCAGCGGTGATGAAATACCAGCTATCGCCGCCGGCGCGGTAAATCGCGCGGCCCGACGAGGCGGAGACCATGAACACGTCATAGCCCCAATGGACGGTGACCGGCGTGCATTGCTTGCCGGTGAGATCATCGGTGCCGGCGCCGGTGTTGACATAGGCTTTGTTCTTTTCGCGGCAAATGGTGTTGACCGCGAGCGCGACCGAGGAGGTCGGCACGTCGGTGATCATGTCAACGCCATCGCGATCGAACCATTGGCGGGCGATGGTCGCGCCGACATCCGGCTTGTTCTGATGATCGCCGACCAGGATTTCCACCGCAACCCCCTGCCCGCCGAAATCCTCCACCGCTTGCTGGGCGCAGGCGACCGAGGTCGGCCCGGTGACATCGCGATAGGGGCCGGACATGTCGGTGAGCACACCGATGCGGATAACGTTCTTGCCCGCGCCTTGCGCGCCGGCGGTTACGGCGGCGAACGGCGAGACGGCGCCGGCGATGCGGAGCAAAGTGCGGCGGCTGATATTCATCCCTTCCTCCCGGTTTTTTTGTCTTGGGGACGTGCCGAGCCCCCGAGATCAGCATGCCGTCACTATAGCAGCGCGCCTATCACGATAATACGTAATTGCGGGAATACGTAATTGCAGGCGCAGTTAGTAAAGATAAACGCAACGATCTCAACCGCGCCACCAACGCCTCCGTCCGCGCGGGAGAATGGAAGGCCGGGTGCTGGTCAGGCCCCGGCGCGCTGAGCCCCGCCCGCGATTGACGGGGGCCCCTTGTCTTGCGAGGCTTCTTTTCAGGAAAAAAACCGGGGAGGAAGCCATCCCATGTCGTCGCCCATCGCCTCGCCTAGCGCTGCCCGCGCCCCGGTGATCCTGGACGCCGTCCGCTCGCCCATGGGGCGCGGCCGCGAGGGTGGGGCCTTGGCGGCGCTGCATCCGGTCGAGCTGCTGGCGCAGGTGCTCAAGTCCCTGATCGCGCGCAACGATCTCGATCCTGGCAGCGTCGAGGATGTCATCATCGGCTGCGTCAGCCAGGTCGGCGAGCAATCGGCGACGGTCGGGCGCATGGCCTGGCTCGCCGCCGGGTTTCCCGAGCACGTGCCCGCGACCACCATCGATCGCATGTGCGGCTCAAGCCAGCAGGCGGTGCATTTCGCGGCCCAGGGCATCATGGCCGGGGCCTATGACATCGTCATCGCCGGGGGCGTCGAGTCGATGAGCCGGGTGAAAATGGGCGCCTCCCGCCTTGATCGCGATCCGGTCGGGCCGAGCGTGCGCGAGCGCTACGCGCCGGGCCTCGTGCATCAGGGGATTTCCGCCGAACTGGTGAGCGCGCGTTACGGCCTCGATCGCGCGGCACTCGACGCCTATTCCGCCCGCTCGCATCAGCGCGCCGCAGAGGCCCGGGCGAAGGGCGATTTTGCCGCCGAAATCGTCGCCATAACGGTGGAAAACCGACGGGTGGAGGAGGACGAGACGATCCGCCCCGAGACCACCGAGGCCGGCCTCGCCGCGCTCCGGCCGGCCTTCGAGAATGCCGAGATCAAGGCGCGATTTCCCGAGATCGCGTGGTCGATCACGGCGGGCAACGCCTCGCAGATCACCGATGGCGCGAGCGCGATTTTGCTGATGAGCGAGGCCGCGGCGCGGCGTCTCAACCGCGCCCCGCGCGCCCGCTTCGTGGGGTTTGACGTCATTGGCGATGACCCGCTGCTGATGCTCACCGCGCCGATCCCGGCCACCAAGCGGGTGCTGAAAAAAGCCGGGCTTCGGCTCGAGGATATCGATCATATCGAGGTCAACGAGGCATTTGCCCCGGTGCCGCTCGCCTGGGCGCGGGCGCTCGGGGGCGATGAGGCGCGGCTTAACCCGCTGGGCGGCGCGATCGCGCTCGGCCATCCGCTCGGCGCCTCGGGGGCACGGCTGATGACGACGATGGTGCATGCGCTCGGCCGCGCGGGGCGCTACGGCTTGCAGACCATGTGCGAGGCCGGCGGCATGGCGAACGCCACGATTATCGAGCGGCTTTGAGGGAGGGCCACCATGGATGCGATCGTTCCCAAGGCGGAGGCCGCCGAACTGGCGCTGTTCCGCGACACCGTGCGGCGTTTTCTCGGCAATCATGTGGTCCCGCATATCGCGACTTGGCGCCAGGCCGGAATGGTTTCGCGCGCAGCGTGGCGCGAGGCTGGCCGGGCCGGGCTGCTCTGCGCCAGCGTGCCCGCCGAATATGGCGGCGGCGGGGGTGATTTCCGCCATGAGGCGGTGATCATCGAAGAACTGGCGCGCATCGGTTTCGGCGATTTCGCGATCCCGCTGCACAACGCCATCATCGCCCCTTATATCGTCCATTACGGCACCGCGGCGCAGAAGCGCCGCTATCTGCCGGCGATGGCCTCGGGCGAGATGATCGCGGCGATCGCCATGACCGAACCCGATGCCGGTTCCGACTTGCAAGCCATGCGCACCCGCGCCGTGCGCGAGGGCGATCACTTCGTCATCCATGGCCAGAAAACCTTTATCAGCAACGGACAACTGGCTGATCTGGTGATTGTCGCGGCGAAGACGCGTGCCGATGCCGGGGGCAAGGGGATTTCGCTCATCGCGGTCGAGACCACGGCACCGGGCTTCCGACGCGGGCGCAATCTGGAAAAAATCGGCAAGCACGCACAGGACACGTCGGAGTTGTTTTTCGACGAAGTCCGCGTGCCAGCGGAGAATCTGCTGGGTGGCGTGCCCGATCAGGGATTTGTCCAGCTCATGCAGCAATTGCCGCAGGAGCGCCTGGTGATCGCGGTCGGCGCGGTCGCCGCGATGGAGGCGACGGTGGCCGAGACCATCGCCTATACCGAAAACCGCCGCGCCTTCGGCAAAGCCCTGTTCGAGTTCCAGAACACCCGCTTCGTGCTCGCCGAGGCGGCGACAGTGGCCCGCGTCGCGCGCGTCTTTGTCGATGACTGCATCGGGAAACTATGCGCGGGCACACTCGATGTCGCGACCGCGGCGATGGCGAAATACTGGACGAGCGATGTGCAGGGCAAGGTGATCGATGCCTGCCAGCAATTGTTCGGCGGCTATGGCTACATGGCGGAATACCCGATCGCGCATCGCTACACCGATGCGCGGGTGCAGCGGATTTATGGCGGGGCCAACGAGATCATGAAGGAACTGATCGCGCGCAGCCTTGGCGGGGAGAAGAAGCGGTGAGCGGGGAGACTTTTCCCGCCCTCGTGCTGAGCGAGGCGGGCGGCAAGGTGGTGGCGGAAATCCGCCGTCTCGGGGAGGATGATCTTCCCGAGGGCGATACGCTGGTGGCGGTCAGCCATTCCTCGCTCAACTACAAGGACGGCATGATCCTCAAGGGCGTGGGGCGGCTGGTGCGGCGCTATCCGCATGTCCCGGGCATCGATTTCGCTGGCACGGTGATTTCCTCGTCAAGCCGGGAATTCGCCCCCGGCGAGGCGGTGATTTTGACCGGCTGGAGGGTCGGCGAGACCCATTGGGGCGGCTATGCCGGGCGGGCGCGGGTGAACGCCGCGTGGCTGGTACGGCGCCCGACGGGCTTGTCGGCCGAGGGCGCGATGGCGGTCGGCACGGCGGGGCTGACGGCGATGCTGGCGCTCGATGCTCTGGAGCGCCACGGGATTACCCCCGAATCGGGCGATCTTCTGGTGACCGGTGCCGCCGGTGGGGTCGGCAGCATGGCGGTCGCGATGGCGACAAGGCTCGGCTATCGCGTGCTCGCCTCGACCGGGCGGGCGGCGGAGGGGGAGTATCTCCAGGCCCTGGGCGCCGCCGAGATCGTGCCGCGCGCCGCGCTGGAGGCGGCCGGGGCGGATAAAAAGCCGTTGCTCGGCGAGCGCTTCGGGGCCGCCATCGATGCGGTGGGCGGCGTGGTGCTGGCGGGGGTGCTGGCGCAGCTCCGCTATGGCGGGGTGGTTGCGGCGTGCGGGCTGGCAGGGGGTGCGGCGCTCGCCACCACCGTCATCCCGTTCCTGCTGCGTGGCGTGTCGCTTCTCGGGATCGATTCGGTGATGCAACCGCGCCGGGCTCGCGAGGCAGCCTGGGCGCGCATCGCCGCGACGCTGCCCCCCGAGGCGCTGACGCGCATGACGCAAACCGTGGGTCTGGCCGAGTTGCCCGATCTGGCCGAGCGAATTCTGGCGGGAAAAGTGCGTGGGCGCGTGGTGGTCGATCTCGCGCGAGCGTGAGGTTTTTTCTCACGGAATGTGGGTCGGGGGCCACTGGCCCCGGAGGGTTCCAATGCGAGAGGGGGAAGAGCCCTCAGCTTATGTAATATGCACCGCTTGCACGGCTTCTTCCAGCTCCTGAAAACTCGGCATGTGCTCGTTCGGAGCCATTTTGCGGCCGGTTTCGATGCTGACCTGCGGGGCGTTGCCATGCAGATGGGCAACCAGGATGGCGCGGATTACCTCATAATAGCGCGATTCCTCCTCCACTACCCCCTTGAGCCTTGTCGCAATCGGCCCGGCCACGCCATAGGCGAGCAGCACACCGAGAAACGTGCCGACCAGGGCGCCGCCGATCATCTGGCCGAGCACCGCCGGCGGGTCGTTGATATGTGACATCGTTTTGATGACACCGAGCACGGCGGCGACAATGCCGAGCGCGGGCAGGGCGTCGGCGATGGTTTGCAGCGCGTGGGCGCCGTGCAGTTCCTCAAGCAGGGTCTTTTTCAGCTCGCGCGCCATCACATCCTCGATCTGGTAGGGGTCATCGGCGTTCATGCCCATCATGCGAAGATAGTCGCAGATCACCGCGGTGGCATGATGATTGGCGAGGATTTTCGGGTATTTCTGGAAAATGCTGCTTTCGTTGGGCCGCTCGATATGCACCTCTAGTGCCATCAGCCCCTTGCTGGAGGCGAGCTTACAGAAATGGAAGAGCAGGCTCAGTAGTTCGACATAGTCGGTTTTCTTGAACGCCGAGCCTTTCAGCGCCTTGCCGACGCCGCCGAGCGTGTGTTTCACGTCGTGCATCGAGTTGGCCATCAAAAGCGTGGCACTCGCCGCCCCGCCAATCGAGACCAGCTCGAAGGGAATTGCGTCCATCAGCACGCTGATATTGCCGCCCGAAGCGATGAAGGTGCCAAAAACGCAGGCGAGCAGGAAGACCAGACCGCCGAGGATCAGCATGGGCGACGCCTCATTTCGGTATGGTCACCAACGGGGCGGTCGGGGCGTCGGCCGGGGCGTGCTGGGCAGGTTTCGGCGGGGAAGCGGCCACGCGCAACACCACCACGGCGATGCGCCGGTTGGCGGCGGCGAGCGGGTCGCCAGGCAGCAGCAATTGGTGATCGGCGTGGCCGGTCACGGTTTCGAAGCGGCTTTCCGGCAGCCCGGAATCGGCGAGGAAGTGGCGTGTGGCATTGGCGCGCTCGGTCGAAAGATCCCAGTTCGATTTGCCCACCCCGCGATAGGGCGCGGCGTCGGTATAGCCTGCGATGGAAAGCCGCTCGGGCAGGCGGGCCAATGCCGGGGCGATTTTCGCCAGCAGTTTCTGCGCGCGCTCATTGGGGGCGGAAGCGCCGAGATCGAACATCGGGCGCTTTTCCTCGTCGAGGATCTGAATGCGCAGGCCCTCCGGCGTCTCGTCGATGGCGAGCTGCTTGGCGAATTCGCGCAAGCCCGGATCGTTCTCGATCGCCGCCTTGATTTCGCGCGCGGCTTGCTGGAATGCCGCCTCCTCGGCGCGCGCCGCTTCACCGCTTTTCGCCGTCCCCGATGGGGGTAGCGGGGAGGTGATTGCGGCGGCTGGGGCCGGGGGCGGCGGCGGCGTGGCGGCGGCGGCGGATGCGGTGGCCGGCGCGCGCGCGCCCCCGGGCGCGTCCGGCCCGCTATCGCCGAGGCTGGGCTTGCCGGTCTCGGCGCGGAAGGTGCGGGCGTTGCCGGGCAGGCCGCCGCCGCTGCCGGCGGCTTCCTGACCGGAGGCGTTCACGTCCTCGGTCGGATCGGGGTCCATCTGGACCCGCGCCGGGGTCTGATCGCCGTCCTGGTCGGTGTCGGGCGATTCCTCGGCGGTGCCGGCGGTCACCTGCGCGGCACCGCGATTGGAGACCATCGAGCCTTCCTCGAACGGGGTCTTGCCGCCAAAGGGTTTGCCGGAACCTGAGCTTTGGTGGGAAAAAACGTTGGATTTGCTGAAATAATCGGCGAGCCCCCGGCGCTGCTCCTCGGAGGTCGCGTTGATCAGCCACATCAGCAGGAAAAACGCCATCATCGCCGTGACGAAATCCGCGTAGGCGACTTTCCACGCGCCGCCGTGATGGCCTCCTTCGACCACCTCTTCCTTGCGGATCAAAACCGTTTTGGCGTTATCGCCCGCTTGCTTGCTTTTGCCTGCCATTCGTCCGTGCCGCTCGTGCCCACGCGGGGAGAGAGTGCACGGACTTCTTTAACCGCGAGCTAACGTGGAAAGCCGGCCGCGTTCAATCGCGCCAGGAAGGATCGCACCGGTCGAGCAGGCGCAGCATCGCCGGCCACTCAAGCAGGCCAAAGCGCCGCCGCGTCTCAGGGCGATAGAGATGCGCGGCATGCGCGATCACATTTTCGGGGGGCAGGAGCAGCTCGGTGCGCGCGGCCATGGCATCCACCTGGGCGCGGCAGGCCATCTCCAGCCAATACATGGCGTTGAACGCCTCGGCCACCGTCGGCGCGGCGGTGAGCAGGCCGTGATTGCGGAGGATCATGCAGGTGGCCGAACCGAGATCGGCGACCAGGCGAGCGCGCTCGGCGGGATCGACGGCGGGACCCTCATAGTCGTGATAGGCCACGGGCAGACAGCGCATCGCGGTCTGGGTGAGCGGCAGCAGGCCCGAGCGCATTGCCGAGACCGCCATGCCAGCGCGCGTATGGGTGTGGATGACGCAACCGACCTCGCGGCGCGCGGCATGCACGGCGCTGTGGATGACATAGCCCGCAGGGTTGACGCCAATGTCTCGATGCGGGTTGAGCAGCTCGTTGCCCGCGAGATCGATGGTGATCAGGCTGGAGGCGGTGATTTCCTCGTAGAGCCAGCCGAACGGGTTGATCAGCAGTCGCTCCTCGCCCCCGGCTTCCGGGGTGCTGGGGACACGCACCGTGATGTGATTATAGACCAGATCGCTCATGCCGTAATGGGCGACGAGCCGGTAGCAGGCGGCGCCATCGAGCCGTGCCTGCCATTCCGCCGGCGCGACCTGCCCCGCGACCGTGGCCAGGGTGATCGGCGGGCGGGTGATGGTATCGGCCATGATTCTCCCTCCTTTCGCTCTCGTCTACCGGTGCCGCCCGGCGAGGCGGCGGAGTGGCGCGGTGAGACGGTAGGAGGGGCTCTCGAAATACTCCTTGAGCAGCGCGTCTGCCGCCTTGAGCCGCGCTTCCAATAGGGCGATTTCCGCGTCTTTCTCAGCGAGCTTGGCCATGCCCATGCGCACGTCATAGCGCGCGGCGTCGCGCTCGACCGCGTAGGACATGGAGCGGTGTTCGAGGGTGCGCACCTGCCGGTCGAGCCGGCGGAGATAGAGCGTCGAGGCGGTCTCGGCGCGGCGGCGCTCGGCGAGTTCGGCATAATGAAAGCCGAAGATCTCGGGATGGATGAGATCGGCCGCGGCATCGACCGGCCAGCCGCGAGAGGCGGCATCGGCCGCGAGACGGGCCAGCCCCGCCGCGTTGCCATAGATAAAAATATTCTGGCGATACCAGAAGGGAATTTTTTCTATCCCCCAGATACGCGGGCGGATGAGGTCGCGGGGCTGATAGCAGTGGGCCGCGAAAAGCCCGGCCCAGTAGCTTGCCGGGCGCTCGTTGATATGGCTGGTGCCGCCTTGGCCGGGCAGCGCGGCGCTGAACAGCACGAGATCGGCGAGCGCGACCAGATCGGCGACCAGCCCGGGCCCGCGCTCGGGCGGCAGATGCTCGGCGACTTCGAGGGAGACCGCGAGATCGAATCGCCGGTTGAGCCGGATCGGGCGTTCGAGATCGACGCTCTGGAACGCCGCCGGCGCGATCGCCAGGGTCTCGGCCGGGGCGCCGCCGTCGAGGCCGAGAATATCGCGCGCGCCCGCCGCGTGAAATGCCGCGAGCCAGGCGCCGGCGCCGCAACCGATATCAACGACGCTCGCGATACCAGGGACGAGTTCGCGGACGATCGGCACGACAATCGCCGCCGCGTCCGCCGAGCCCGCAACCTGGCCGGCGAAAAAATCCTCGTCATAAACCCGCCCCAGCTCGCCGCTTGCCGCACTCATGGATTTTCTCCCGGGGTTTCACCGCGCCCCGCATGTTCCAGGGCGCGGGCGTAAACCGCGCCATCGACATTGCCCCCGCTCAGCACCACCGCCACCACCTGGCCCTGGGCCTCGAAGGTGCCGGCCAGGAGGGCCGCCAGCGCGACCGCGCCGCCCGGCTCGACCACCAGCTTGAGATGCTCGAAGGCAAACACCATCGCCGCCCGCACCTCGGCGTCACTCACCACCAGCCCGCCCGAGAGCAGGCGCTGGTTGAGCGCGAAGGTCAAGGCGCCGGGCATCGGCGAGAGCAGCGCATCGCAGAATGTTGAGCCGCCGGCCGGATTGGAAAGACGCTTGCCGGCAGCGAGCGAGCGCGCAGTGTCATCGGCGCCTTCCGGCTCGACGGCGAAAACCCGGCATCCCGGGGCTGCGCCCGAGGCGGCGAGCGCCGAGCCAGCGATCAGTCCGCCGCCCCCGGTCGGCACCAGGAGCGCGCTCGGGACGAGGCCGAGGGCGGCGCAGGTGGTGAAAATCTCGAGTGCCGCCGTGCCCTGCCCGGCGATGACATCGGCGTGATCGAAGGGCGGGATAAGG
>JAKCCP010000163.1 GCA_021841985.1 Pseudomonadota bacterium
GGTCTCGATCATATGCACCGGAATGCGGATGGTGCGCGCCTGATCGGCGATCGAGCGGGTGATCGCCTGGCGGATCCACCAGGTCGCGTAGGTGCTGAATTTGTAGCCGCGGCGGTACTCGAATTTATCCACCGCCTTCATCAGGCCGATATTCCCCTCCTGGATCAGATCGAGGAATTGCAGACCGCGATTAGTATATTTCTTGGCAATTGAAATTACCAGACGCAGATTGGCTTCGATCATTTCCTTCTTTGCGCGCGCTGAATCGCGCTCGCCGCGACTAACCGTGCCATAGACACGGCGAAATTCGCTGATCGGCAGCCGCGCATCGTTGGCGATCTCGGCGATATGCGCGCGGATCTCAATGATCTCGGCGGCGTGGCGGGCGGCGAAATTCTTCCATCCCTTGCTGGTCAGCCGCGCCACCCGGTCTAGCCAGTTGGGATCGAGCTCATGGCCGTGATACTGGTTGAGGAAATCCTCGCGCCCGACCTTGCACGATTCGGCCAACCGCAACAGCCGCCCCTCGTGTGCGGTAAGCCGCTTGCTGAGTTCCTTGAGCTGCATCACCAGCTCTTCGATGCGGTTGTTATGCAACCGCACCTGCTCGACCTTCTGGACCAGCTCCTCGCGCAGCTTTTCGTAGGATTTCTCGCTCCGCGCGCTGATCGCCACGCCGCCAGTGATGACTTCGAGACGCTTGCTCTGCACCTTTTGGAGTTTCTTGTAGAGTTCCTCGATCTCCTCGAAATTCGCGAGGACTTCAGGCTTGAGTTTTTCCTCGAGCGCGGAAAGCGAGAGACCGGCCCCCTCGCCCTCCTCCTCCTCGTCATCGAGTTCCTCGCTGGGCGCAAAGCCCTCGGCGGGATCGGCGGGCGTTTCGGTTGGCTCGCCGGAAACGGCGGCAGGCGGCGGGCCGCCTTGGGTCGCCTCGAGATCAATGATGTCGCGCAGCAGCAGGCGCCCGGCCTTGAGCGCGTCGTGCCAAGCGATGATGGCGCGGATGGTGAGCGGGCTCTCGCAGAGCCCGCCGATCATCATCTCGCGCCCAGCCTCGATGCGCTTGGCGATGGCGATCTCGCCCTCGCGCGAGAGCAGCTCGACGCTGCCCATTTCGCGCAAATACATGCGCACCGGGTCGTCGGTGCGGCCAAGGCTTTCTTCATCGACATTGCCAGTCGGCTCTTCGGCTTCTTCTTCCTCGCGCTCGGGCTTGGCGACCGGTTCGGCCTCCTCGGCCTCCTCGCCCTCGACCACCTGGATGCCCATTTCATTGAGCTGGGCCATGACATCCTCGATCTGCTCGGAGCTGTTCTGATCGGGCGGCAGCACGGCGTTCAGTTCGTCGAAGCTAATATGGCCGCGCTCCTTGCCGCGGGCGATCATGCGCTTGACCGCAGCCGACTGGATGTCGAGCAGCGTGGTGTCGAGATCGGGATCGGCGGTCGCCGTCTCGGTCGCGGCGGCTGGCTTGGTTGCCATCAGTGGAAAAACTCCCTCAACGGAAACGGCCGCAACAACCGGGCCTGGCGGTGTGGTCTGGATAGCGAGCGGCTCATGTCAGGTGGTCCCTGGACCCGGCATCACCCGCGTCATCTGCTGCCGCCGCGGGCTCGCCGGCGGCGAGGTTCAGGAGTGCGTTTGTCAGGGCGACCAGGCGGCGTTCATTCGGCGCATTAAGGACGGCTGAGGTTTCGCGCTGCACTGCGGCGACTTCCTCATCGAGCCGACGTCGGGACAACAAGCCGAAGAAATAGAGCCATCCTGCCGCCACCTCCTCGGGGGGTGTCTCGGGGGAGACAAAGCGCGGCAAGGGGCCTGGCTTTCTTGCCAGAACCCTCTCCACCGTCGCGTCATACCCGGTCGCGCGGAGATGGGTGATCAGCGCCCCCGAGTCAAGCGCGCGGGGAGGATTTTCCCGCTGATTTTCCGCGGCCGCATGGCTCCAGGCGATTGCCGCCCCGGCGAGGGCGGCGAGATCAGGGGGCAGATCGAGGGTTGCGAGATCCTCCTCGACCTCGGGCGCCAGCCGCGGGTGGCCGAGCAGGGTGGCAAGCAGAATGCGCACCCGCTCCGCCTCGCCACGCAGCGGCCGGGCCCGGATTGGCGCTGCCGTCGGCGTGGCCCGTGCCCGGGCGCGCGTTTTGTCGCGCCCGCCATAAAATCGATCCCCCCCATAAAATCGATCCTTAAGCGCGCGGCGATATTCGCCGGCGAGAGTGGGGTCCGGGATCGACCCAGCGGCCTGCATCAGCGCCTTGAGAAACGCGCTCCGCCCCTCCGGCGTCGCGGCGGGAAATTCGCTTTGCAACAAGGCGTAGAGCGCGGCGTCGAGGGGAACCGCGCGGGCCAGCACCGCGCTCTCGAAACCCGCCGCACCACTCGCGCGCACCAGCGAATCGGGGTCTTCGCCGGCGGGCAGCGGCGCGATGCGGAGGCTGCGATCGGGCGTGATCAAGGGAAGTGCGGTGCGGATGGCGCGGAGGGCGGCGCGGCGGCCGGCGGCGTCACCATCGAAGCAGAGCACGGGCTCGGGCGCGAGTTGCCAGAGCGTCTCTAGCTGCTCCTCGCTCAGTGCCGTCCCAAGCGGCGCCACCACTCCGGCAAGCCCCGCCTGGTCGAGCGAAATAACATCGAGATAGCCTTCCACCACGATCGCCTGGGCGCCTTCGCGGAGGGCGGCGCGAGCAAGATCAATATTGTAGAGCGTGCGGCGCTTGGCAAAAAGCGCGGTCTCGGGTCCGTTGAGATATTTCGGCTGGCCCTCGCCGAGGGCGCGACCGCCGAAGCTGATCACTTGGCCGCGGCGGTCGCGGATGGGAAACATCAGCCGCCCGGCAAAGAATTCACGCGCGTCGCCACCCTCCTCGCGGGCACGGAGCAGGCCGGCAGCCTGCATCGCCTCGGACGTGACGCCCTCGCGCGTGAGTTCAGTGACCAGCGCGCCGCGCGGGGGCGCGAAGCCCAGGCCAAAGCGCTCCAAGCTTGCCTGGTGCACGCCACGCGAGGCGAGATAGGCGCGCGCCGCGGCGCCTTCGGGAAGAGCGAGCCGGCGCTGAAAGACCGCCGCCGCGCGTTCCAGGATGGCCGCGAGATCGAGCCGGGCGCGCTCGGCCGCCTGCGCCTCGGGGCTGGGTTTGGGCACCTCGAGCCCGGCCTCGGTGGCGAGGCTCTGCACCGCCTCCATGAAGCCCATGCCCTCGGCCTGCATGACATAGGCGATCGCGTCACCGTGGGCGCCGCAGCCGAAGCAGTGGTAGTGATCGTCATAAACATAGAAAGAAGGTGTTTTTTCGCCATGGAACGGGCAGCAGCCCTTCCATTGCCGCCCCGAGCGGGCAAGCCGCACACGCCGCCCGATCAGCGCCGGCAGGGGTGTGCGGGCGCGGAGTTCCTCGAGAAAGGCGGGGGCAAGCGCCATCAGCCGCCGAGTTTCTGACGTGCCAGAGCGCTGGCGCGCGCCATGTCGATTGCCGTGCCGTGCTTGGTCTTCAGCGCCGCCATCACCTTGCCCATTTCCTTGATGCCCTGCGCCCCGCTCTCCGCGATCGCCGCGGCGATAGCGGCCTCCAGCGCCGCCTCGTCCATCGGCTGGGGAAGAAAACTCTCGATCACGGCGATTTCGGCCTCTTCCTTGGCGGCGAGTTCGGGGCGGTTGCCCTGGCGGTAGAGTTCCACCGATTCGCGGCGGGATTTCACCATGCTGCGGAGCATGGCGATGATTTCGTCGGCGCTCGCCTCGGCCATGCCCTTGCCGCGGGCAGTGATGTCGGTTTCCTTGAGCCGGGCGATGATCAGGCGCAAGGACGAGGTGCGGGCGGCGTCGCGGGCCTTCATCGCAGACTTAAGCGCGTCGGGAAATTTCTCGCGTAGGCTCATCACTCTGGTCTCCCTCGTGTAGAGGTTTTCAAAGGCATTGCCTTTGGTGGAGGTCAAGGGGGCGAGCCCCCAGTGCGACTTTCCGCGCGCGCCTTTCGGGAATTTGTTTCCCATACCATTTCATAGTTGCTCCGGGAATTTTTTTCCCATAAAACACCCCCATGCCTTTCACCGTCGAAGAGATCCTGACCCGTCTCGGCGGCGCCGAGGCCGCCGCCGAGCGGCTCGGCGTCGGCACCGAGGCGGTACGCAAATGGCGCCAGGCACGAAGCGTACCGGCACGCCACTGGCCGGCACTGCTTGCCGCGACCGGCCTTGACCTCGCCGATCTCCCCGGCGCCCCCCCGCGCCCCAGCACCGGCCAGCGGAGCCCAGCCATGACCCCTCCCGATCACCCCCCCGAAGGCGCGAGCGCCGCCCTGGTGCTCGCCGATGGCACGGTGCTTTGGGGCCACGGCTTCGGCGCGCATACCCCCGAGACCGCGCCGGTTGGAGAACTCTGCTTCAATACCGGCATGACCGGCTATCAGGAAACCCTCACCGACCCCTCCTATGCCGGCCAGATCATCACCTTCACTTTTCCCCATATCGGCAATGTTGGTGCCAATGGGGAGGATCTCGAGGCAACCACGATCGCCGCCCGCGGTCTGGTGTTGCGCGCCGACATCACCGAGCCGGCGAACTGGCGCGCGCATGAGGCGCTCGGCACTTGGCTTGCGGCGCGCGGCATCGCGGGGATTGCCGGGATCGACACGCGGGCGCTCACCAGCCGCATCCGCGATTTTGGCGCGCCTTCGGGTGTGCTCGCTTTTCCCGCTGATGGCTGCTTCGATCTTGCGCGCTTGCGCGCGGCGGCCGCCGCCTGGCCAGGGCTTGAGGGAATGGATCTCGCGCGTGCCGTCTCATGCACCCAGGGCTACGCGTGGGACCAGACCGTTTGGGCGTGGGGCACGGGCTATGGGCAGCAGCAGCAACCGCGTTTGCATGTCGTTGCCGTCGATTACGGCGCCAAACGGAATATTCTTCGCGCACTGGCCTCGGCCGGCTGCCGCGTCACGGTGGTGCCTGCGACCAGCAGCGCGGCGGATATTCTCCGCCACCGCCCGGATGGGGTTTTCCTCTCGAACGGCCCCGGCGATCCGGCGGCGACGGCCGAATACGCGGTTCCCGCCATCCAGGGTGTGCTCGCCTCCGGCTTGCCGCTTTTCGGTATTTGTCTAGGCCATCAGCTTCTCGCGCTGGCGCTTGGCGGACGCACCTTCAAGATGGCGCGCGGGCATCGCGGGGCCAATCAGCCGGTCCAGGAGCTGGCCACCGGCCGGGTTGAAATCACCAGCCAGAATCACGGCTTTGCCGTCGACCCCGAGAGCCTGCCGGCTGGCGTCGCGGCGACGCATGTGAGCCTCTTCGACGGCTCGAACGAGGGTCTCGCGCTCACCGGCAAGCCGGTGTTCAGCGTGCAATACCATCCCGAGGCCAGTCCCGGTCCCTCCGACAGCCGCCACCTTTTCACGCGTTTCGTCGCGCTGATGGCGAGCTGAACGATGCCTAAACGCACTGATATCCACTCGATCCTGATCATCGGGGCAGGCCCGATCGTTATCGGCCAGGCCTGCGAGTTCGATTATTCCGGGGCGCAGGCGTGCAAGGCGCTGCGCGAGGAAGGCTATCGCGTGGTGTTGGTCAATTCCAATCCGGCGACCATCATGACCGATCCGGGCATGGCGGACGCCACCTATATCGAGCCGATCACGCCGGAGATCGTGGAGAAAATCATCGCCCGCGAGCGCCCCGATGCGGTGTTGCCAACGATGGGCGGGCAAACTGCCCTCAATGTCGCGATGCAACTTGCGAAATCCGGCGTGTTCGAAAAATATGGTGTGGAACTCATCGGCGCGCGCGCCGAGGTCATTGATCGCGCCGAGGATCGCCTGAAATTCCGCGACGCCATGGCCGCGATCGGCATCGCCAGCCCCAAGAGCGCGATTGCCCATAGTCATGAGGAAGCCCGCGCCGCACTCATGGAAATCGGCCTGCCCGCCGTCATCCGCCCAAGCTTCACTCTGGGCGGCACCGGCGGTGGCATCGCCTATAACCGCGAGGAATTCGACCAGATCGTGACCGGCGGCCTCGCCGCTTCACCGGTCGCGGAAGTGCTGATCGAGGAAAGCGTGCTGGGCTGGAAGGAATTCGAGATGGAGGTGGTCCGCGACTGCGCGGACAATTGTATCATCGTTTGCGCTATCGAGAATATCGATCCGATGGGTATCCACACAGGCGATTCCGTGACTGTCGCACCCGCCTTGACGCTGACGGACAAGGAATATCAACGCATGCGCGATGCCTCGATCGCGTGCTTGCGCGCCATCGGCGTAGATACCGGCGGCTCGAACGTGCAATTCGCGGTCAACCCGCAAGATGGCCGCATGTTGATCATCGAGATGAACCCGCGCGTTTCACGTTCTTCGGCGCTGGCCTCGAAGGCGACGGGTTTCCCGATCGCCAAGATCGCCGCCAAACTCGCCATTGGCTACACGCTCGACGAACTCACCAACGACATCACCGGCACCACGCCTGCGAGTTTCGAGCCAGTGATCGACTATGTGGTGATCAAAATTCCACGTTTCACGTTCGAAAAATTCCCTGGAACCCCGGCCCTTCTTTCAACCAGCATGAAATCGGTGGGCGAGGCGATGGCGATTGGGCGGTGTTTCGCCGAGGCGTTGCAAAAGGGTCTCCGCAGCATGGAGACCGGACTTGCCGGCCTCGATGAGATCGCGGCACCCGGCGATGGCGGGGCGGATGCGTTCCGTGCCGCCCTCTCGACACCCCGGCCCGATCGCTTGTTGGTCGCCGCGCAAGCGCTGCGCGCTGGCTTGAGCGTGGCCGACATCCATGACGCCTGCAAGATCGATCCCTGGTTCCTGCGCGAGGCCGCGCGGATTATCGCGGCCGAGGCGGAAATCAAGGCGCGTGGCCTGCCCAAGGATGCGCAGGTTTTGCGTTCCTACAAGGCGCTGGGTTTTTCGGATGCGCGGCTCGCCGCCCTTACGCAACGCCCTGAGAGCGAGGTGTCAGCACTTCGTGCCCGTCTCGGCGTGCTTCCCGTCTACAAGCGGGTCGATACCTGTGCCGCGGAGTTTTCCTCGGCGACGCCCTATATGTATTCCACCTATGAAGGCGGCTTCGGCGCCCCAGTTTGCGAGGCCATGCCAAGCGCGCGCGAAAAAATCGTCATTCTCGGCGGCGGGCCGAACCGCATCGGCCAGGGGATCGAATTCGACTATTGCTGCGTGCATGCCGCCTATGCGCTGCGCGAAGCCGGCTTCGAGACCATCATGGTCAATTGCAATCCAGAAACAGTCAGCACCGATTACGACACGTCCGACCGGCTCTATTTCGAGCCTCTGACGGCGGAAGACGTCATTGCACTGATCCGCCGCGAGCAGGCGAACGGTAAGGTTCTCGGCTGCATCGTGCAATATGGCGGGCAAACCCCGCTCAAACTCTCCCAGGCCCTGGCGCGCGCGGGAATTCCGATTCTTGGCACCTCGGCGGAGTCGATTGATATCGCCGAGGATCGCGAGAGGTTTCAAGGGCTTTTGCAAAATCTGTCGTTATTACAACCAGAAAATGGCATCGCGCGCTCGATCATGGAGGCCGAGGGGGTCGCCGAGCGCATCGGTTTTCCGGTGGTGATCCGCCCGAGCTATGTGCTCGGCGGGCGCGCCATGGAGATTGTCCATGACCGCGCCGGCCTCGCCCGCTACATGCGGGAAGCCGTCAAGGTCTCGGGTGACAATCCGGTACTGATCGATCGCTACCTCGCGGATGCCATCGAGGTCGATGTCGATTGTATCGCCGATGGCAGCCACGTCTATGTTGCTGGCGTCATGGAGCATATTGAGGAAGCGGGCATCCATTCCGGCGACAGCGCCTGCGCCTTGCCGCCCTATTCGCTACCGCCGGCGATCGTCACCGAACTCAAGGCCGAGACCGAGGCCCTGGCCCGCGCGCTCAACGTCGTCGGCCTGATGAACGTGCAATATGCCATCCAGGGTGATGCGATCTACGTTTTGGAGGTTAATCCCCGCGCTGCGCGTACCGTGCCGTTCGTTGCCAAGGCGACCGGGGTCGCGGTCGCGAAACTCGGCGCGCTTGCCATGACCGGAATAAAGCTCGATCCCGCCGCTCTCGATGGCCACGCCATCGCGCCGCATGTCGCGGTCAAGGAAGCGGTGTTTCCGTTCGCCCGGTTTCCCAATGTCGATGTCATTCTCGGCCCGGAAATGAAATCGACCGGCGAGGTGATGGGGATCGATACGAGTTTTGAGCGCGCTTTCGCCAAGGCGCAGCTCGGCGCCGGGGTTATCTTGCCCGAGACAGGAACGGTGTTTCTTTCCGTCAAGGACACCGACAAGCAGGCGGTGGTGTCGCTCGGGCGGCGGTTGATCGAGATGGGCTTTACCGTTCGTGCCACCCGCGGCACGGCCCAGCGCCTGCGCGAGGCGGGGCTTGCGGTTGCCGTGATGAACAAGGTTCTCGAAGGAAGGCCGCATTGCGTCGACGCGATCCGCTCGGGCGAGGTGCAACTGGTGATCAATACCGCCTCGGGCGCACAATCGGTAAGCGATAGTTTCGATATCCGCCGCAGCGCGCTCACCCATGGCGTGCCGCACTACACCACGATCGCCGGCGCCCGGGCGGCGGTGCACGCGATTGCGGCGCTGCGCGCGGGAAAGCTTGAAGTCGCGCCGCTACAAGCGTATTTTCAGGGGCCGTTCTGAACTGCGCTGCGGCTGGGCGGGTGGGTTGCTTCTGGCTCGCCGTCCCCGGCCGTGGCGGTCTTGTCTGTGGCGTTCCATCCCAAGGCGCGTCGCAGATCGCCGATTATCTGGAACACGCCCGTCTCAGCGGGAGGATCGAGGGTTAGCGCCGTGCAGAAGTTTCCGATGACCGCCCCAGGCCTGCAGCGGCTTGAAGAAGAACTGCGCCAGCTCAAATCCGTCGAGCGGCCAGCGGTGATCCGCGCCATCGCCGAGGCGCGCAGCCATGGTGATCTCTCGGAAAACGCTGAATACCACGCCGCGCGCGAACGGCAGTCCTTCATCGAGGGCCGCATCGCCGAGCTCGAGGAAATTGTCGGCGCCGCCGAGGTCATCGACCCCGCGCTACTCTCCGGCGATCAGGTGAAGTTCGGCGCCATGGTTCGCCTGATTGACGAGGAAACCGAGCGTGAGGCGACCTATCAGATCGTCGGCATGCACGAGGCCGACATCAAATCCGGCCGCCTCTCGGTCTCCTCACCGCTCGCCAAGGCGCTGATCGGTAAGAAGCCGGGCGATTCCGTCTCGGTGCCGGCGCCTGGTGGCGATCGCAGCTACGAGATCCTCAGCGTCCGTTTCGGCTGACCAAGCGTGAGTGTCACCCTTGCCGATGTCGAGGCAGCGGCAACGCGCATCCACGGGCGGGTGCTCGTCACACCGAGCCTTTTTTCCGACACGCTTTCGCGTGCCACCGGCGCACAAATTTTTCTCAAGCTTGACAATCTTCAAGCCACCGGCGCCTTCAAGGAACGTGGCGCGGCGAACCGCTTGGCACTGCTCTCGCCCGAGGAGCGCGGGCGCGGCGTCATCGCGGTCTCCGCCGGCAACCACGCCCAGGCGGTGGCGCGGCACGCTAACCTCTCCGGCATCGCTGCCACCATCGTCATGCCGCGATTTACCCCCGCAACCAAGGTGACGCGCACCCGCGGCTGGGGCGCCCTGGTGCTGCTGCACGGCGACACCCTCGCCGAGGCCGCCTCCGAAGCCCATCGCCTCGCCGAAAGCCGTTCCCTGGTTTTCATCCATCCCTATGACGACGCCGCGATCATCGCCGGACAGGGAACGCTCGCGCTCGAATTTCTCGCCGCCATCCCCGATCTCGACGTGCTCGTCGTCCCCGTCGGTGGCGGCGGGTTGCTTGCAGGCTGCGCCGTTGCCGCCACCGCGCTTCGCCCCGGCATCGAGGTTATCGGCGTCGAGGTCGCGGCCTATGCAGCCCTCGCCCAGCGTCTCGCCGGTGCGCCGGTCGCGGTCGGGGGCCAAACCATTGCCGAGGGTATCGCGGTGCGCGATATCGGCGAAATCCCGCTGGCGCTGATCCGCCGGCACGTCTCCGACGTGCTCATCGTCCCCGAGCGCGCCATCGAACAGGCGATCGCACTGCTCGCCGAGGGCGCCAAGGTGGTGGCCGAAGGGGCAGGGGCGGCCGGGCTTGCCGCGATCATCGCCTTTCGCGAGCGCTTTGCTGGGAGGCGCGTCGGCGTGGCCGTCTGCGGCGGCAATATCGATGCGCGCATTCTCGCCAACGTGCTGCTGCGCAATCTGCTGCGCGACGGGCGGCTGTTGCGGCTACGCCTCGAAATCCCTGATCGGCCCGGCGTGCTCGCCGATATCGCCGCCACCATCGGCAATGCCGGCGGCAATATCATCGACGTCTCGCACCACCGGCTCTTCGCCTCGCCCAGCGTGCAATCGGCGGAACTGGAATTGATGGTGGAGGCACGCGACACGCCGCATGGGGACGCCATCGTCGCGGCGCTGGCCGCGACCTATACGATCCGCCGCATCGCCGGCGAAGCGAGCGGGTTCAGCTAGCCGGCACGGGTTTGCGTTTCACAAAAAAGACGCAGGAGGCTTTGCCCCCTGCATCCCAACCAAAGGCGAAGCCTTTGGAAACCGTCCTGAAAAAACTCAGGCGGCGTGGGCGATGGTGCGTGGAGCTTCGCCCGTTTGGATCGCGACGCGGCGCGGCTTCAGGCTCTCGGGCACGACGCGCTTGAGATTGATGTGCAACAGCCCGTTCTGCATCTCCGCCCCCTCGACCATGATGTGATCGGCGAGCACGAAACGACGCTCGAACGCACGCCCGGCAATACCACGATAGAGCACCTCGGTCTTCTGCGCTTCGTTCGCGGTGCGGCCGGTCACAACCAACGTGTTATCCTGCACCGTGAGGTCGAGATCGTCCTGACTGAATCCCGCGACCGCCATCGTGATGCGGTAGCTGTCCTCACCGAGCTTCTCGATATTGTAGGGCGGATAGGCCGACGCCTCGGCGCCTGTCTGAACGCTGTCCATCAACCGGGCCAAACGGTCGAAACCGATCGCGGTGCGGAACAGCGGCGCGAAATCAAAACTCGTCATCGAACAAACCTCCATTATCCAGCAAGGTTTTACCGCGGACCGCCCAAACGGGCCGGCCCATTACCGATGCCGGAGCCTCTCTCGAGCACCCCGACAACGCTGAATATTGGCGAGTAAGCCCTGGCCTTCAAGAGGGGCGCTATTTGCGCACGAGACCGAGACCGGCGAATTTCTTGTTAAATTTTGCAACCTGCCCGCCGCTATCAACCATGCGCTGCACGCCGGTCCAGGCGGGGTGGGATTTCGGGTCGATATCGAGACGCAGTGTGTCCCCCTCCTTGCCCCAACACGAGCGGGTGGTGAATTGGGTCCCATCGGTCATGATGACGGTGATGTCGTGATAATCGGGGTGAATGCCGGGCTTCATCGCAGCGCTCCTCGCTCACCCGCCGATACCGACCGGCGGGAGGCGGCGTGATAGCCGCAACCCCACCGGTTGGCAAGCCGGGCGGTCAGTTCTGGCCAGGCTGCATCTGTCCGGGCGGCATCTGCCCTGGCGGCATCTGGCCATTCTGCATCATCCGCGCCCGCCGCCGCTCCTGCTGATAGCGGAAGGCATCATCCGCCGCCTTGCGCTGCTCCGGCGAGAGCGAGGAATAGACCGCCGTGAACGCCGGAATCAGGCGCTGCATGTTGGCGACATGCGCCTCGGCGATCCGCTCATAGGATTGCAGGCTCTCGAGCGCCGTCATCTGATCGAAATGCGCCGCACGCTGCTTGAACAGCGCCTCCATGTTCGCCGCGTTCTCGCGCATTACCTTGGCCAGAGCCTGCCATTGCGGCTCCTGTTCCGGGGTGATTTTGAGCGTCTTGTGCATCTGCTCGATCTGGCGCTCGACCCGCTGCATCGGGTTGCCACCTTTGCCCGGCATCCCTTGCTCGGGCATCTGCATGTTCGGCATCGGCTGGCCCTCCATCTGCTGGGCGAGCGCGGGCAGGCTGAAGCCGAGCAGGGCGGCGAGCGGCAGCGCCAAGAGGCGGCCGCGCGGTTGGCGTCGGGAAATATATCTCATGCGTGATTTCTCCTTAGGTTCGCGGCCCCTGAGCGGGCACGTTCAGCGTCGAGAAGAGCTATAGCCCGAAACACGATGCCGCGGCGTTGCAAAATGTTGCGCACCCCGGGGCTGTGGGTGAAAAAAAATTCACTCAGCCCGGCAGATGCGCCCGCTGATATTGCACCGGCATCTCGGGCGCAACGA
>JAKCCP010000327.1 GCA_021841985.1 Pseudomonadota bacterium
GCATGTCGCGGCCTTGTGGCATCGGCCCGGCGTCGATATCGCGGATATCGTCGTCCGCCGGTTCCGCGTCACCCATGGCAGCCGGACTCGCGTCGCTCATGGGCTTCTCAGACGGCGGAACATTTGCAGAACTCGCTTCGGATTGCGGACATGTGGCAGACATGTCGCGCTTATACAGCCATAATGCACGGAGATGCAAGGGAATTATGCGGCCGCGCCACTGATAGACAATCAGTTTCCACCCGGAATCGCGGGGCGCGTTATGCGCACATGAGCATAGCAGTGCGCCGTCCGGGGGTAAGCGTTATGTTCATTTAGATACGACGGAAGCACCGGGGGCGAGAGCGGGCGGGTGTCTCATGGCATGATACGCTGGGCGGGGGGCTGGCGCAGTGATGGCGCGCGGCGCGGGAATCGGCAGGCGGATGGCGGCGGTTCGGGCAGGTAGTGGCGATGACGCAGGTCAGTCTCGGCGGCGGCGGCTTTGACTTCTTCGGTCGGCGGCGGAGTCTCGGCTGTCCAGAATTTGGAACACTTCTCTGGTCAGGGTGGTCAGGGTAGAGCGGCGGAACCCTGGCCACGAAAAACCGCAGTCGGGTGCGGGTTGTCCAGGGTGGTCAGGGTGGTCATACTTGGGGGGGGGGGGAGGAATAAATAAAGAAGAAATCCCGCGTTTTTCTGGGAAAAGGAATTGGCCTCGTGAACCCTGACAACCCTGTCCACCCTGGACAAGCGGCACGCGACTGCGGTTGTTTTGTCCAGGGTGGTCAGGGTAGAGCGGCATTTGTCCAGGGTTCTTTTGAGACGGAAAATCATGCCATGGTATATCGTCGTAATAATGAAGTTGCGTTAATAGAACGGCGCGGCTGGCGTTACGCGCGGGGCCGGCACCCATGGTGAAGGCATCTCATTTGAGCGCTGCCGGGGCGCGATGGGCTTTTTGCCTGCACGTCGCGCCGCAGAACCGCCGTGATCGCCGCGCCGCGTCCGTGATTGGCGTCCTGCACACCTCGCACCTTGGAAGTTCCGAGCGCGAGTGCGGCGGCTCATGGCTGCACTCCCATCAGGATCGCCGCCTCGCGTGGCCTGGTGAGCGCGGTGTAGCAAAGTTTCTGCTTGGTCAGGGCGTCGCCGCGCGCGGTGATCACGTCATCCATCGAGATCGCGACTGAACCGAACGTCGCGCCTTGGCTGCAATGAACCGTCATTGCGAATGGCGGTCTGAGGTCGGCCAGGTCTTCCGTGAAACGGTAGTGATCCTTCCATCTCTTTCGGTGAATCCGCGCTTCGGCGATCAGCCTGGCGTCGATGATGCGCGCCCGGTCGCGGTCGTGCGGCATCATTGTAGATACCTCGCCAAGCGAATCGTGCGCCAACGACACGCGCCAGACTGGCAGCGCCGCGCTCCAAGCGGGGACCGATTCATTAAATGTGCCGTCATCGTTCCAGCCACATTCCCGCGCTTCGAAGGTGAAGATTTCGGTGCCGGATTTGATGGCGCGGACGTAGGTTTCTTCGAGGGTGGTGAACAATGTCGGTCGCGTCCACTTCTTCCCGGTATGGCGCCAGCGGTCATAGATTGGTTGCCGGCAAACCACGCGCTCGCCAGGGACGAACAGCGCCACGGTCGGGCCATAGCGCCAGAGTCGCACCAGCGCGTTGATTTCGGCAACGCGGCGATTGGTGAAAGCGAGCGCGCGGAAACTGTCGGGGTCAGAATCCCATCCCGGATCGGTGAAGCGCGCGCGAAGAATGTCAACGGTCGCGGCGGCGTCGGGAACGAAAATGCCATGCGCGCCATCATTTTCCGCGCATATCCAGGTCCAATCTAGGTCTGCACCTTGCTGTCGTCGTACGGCGGCCGCGGCGTCGAGCACCGGATTGCCAGCAGCCTGCCGCACGATCGCGGTCAAGGTCGCGCGCTCTATATGCTTCGAGAACACCGGCGCGATTTTTTCCATGACTGGCGGAAGCTGGGCCGGATCGCCGAGATAGAGCACGGCGCGGGGGCAGCCAAGGTCGATATGGCCTTGGAGATCGCGGCCAATCATGGACGTCTCGTCGATTACTACGACATCGTATTCGTGCGCGTGAGACTCTCCGGTCAGCTTGAGCTTGCGCATGGCGGAATCGGAGGCTGGCGATAGGCCGAGCAGGCTGTGGATGGTCCGGCATTCGGCGTGAGTCCCGGCGGCGGCGAATTTCCTGCGCAGAACGCGCGTTGCGGCGTGCGTTGGAGCGGTCGCGACTACACGCTTCCCGAGCCGCAATAGATCGCGGACTATCTCGACTGACACAGTCGTTTTTCCGGCCCCCGCATATCCGCAGAGTAGAAACGGGCGCCGGCCATCGAGCGCGGCGAGTGCCGATTCGCGTGCGGCGTCTTGCGCCTCGGTCAGGTGCATCGTGGGGACGATCACGGCCACGATTGATCATCCATCTCCGATTCCGCCGCCGCGATCTCCAGCGTGTCGTCATCCGAGTCATCAGGCCAGTCGAAGGAAACACCAGTTGCCTTCTCGAACGCCATGCGCGCCGCCGATAGCGTGCCCAAACTATAGCCGCAGGCGCGATCTTTTTTGATAACTCGCGCGGTCCGCCGGTCGCCAAACCCGCCTCCGCCATCAGCCAGATGCTCACCAACGATCGCGTTTCGAAGGCGGCGCGGCGCGCACCCCAGCCGCAGCATGAAGCGGCCAAATTCCTCTCGGCTCATGGGGTGGTGCTCTCGCGCGGCGGCCGAAAATTCCGCGTAGCCTGCCCATAGAACTTCGGTCGAGATCATTGGCATCCACTCGCTGAAAATCTCTTCGAGTCCGAGTTTTGAGCGAAACACCCAACCGCGCTGCAAAACGTCCGGCCACCATCGATGCGGAACGTCGAGGCTCAGTTTTTTCTGCTCCGCCAGCTCAACCGTTTGCGGCACGGCGCGGACGTTGAAGCCGCAAAGATTTATTGCCAGCAAATCGTGCAGCATAGCCTCATATCCGCCGTTCTCAAGCTCCTTCCATAACGATGCAAAAAACTCATGGTCACTAAGCCTGCCAGTCCCGGCTTCAAGAACAAAGAACCTCCGCGCATGCAAGCCGGCAGGAATCACCCATTTATCGTTGCTGTACATGAAAACATGCAGGCAGTTTTTAGCGGTTATGACGCGGCCGAATTTCGGCTCAATCGTGAGCGTTGCTTCGGTGATCAGATATTTTAGGATGCCGACGTGCTGCGGATTTCCCGCGTAAAACGCTTCGTCCACAAAAAGCAGCACGCAATCTTGCAAATGCGCGTTGAAGCGTCCGGTCAGGTGCGTTGGATTCGACACTTGCATCGCGTGTTGGCCGAGCAGCCGCATGAGCGCCTTCGGCAGCGTGCCTTTGCCGGTTCCTTCTTGTTCCGAATGAATAACTATCGCAACCTCGGCGGCTTCCGCCGGAAATTGGACCATCCGGGCCATGTATCGGATCAGAAAATCGAATTTTTCTTGATCGTCTTTGCAAAGATTCTCGAAAACGTGCCCGCGCAGTGTGTCCCATGTGCCGCCTTGCGCGGGCTTGATCGCGAACCCCGACCACAGATTCAGCGCGTCCCCGCCGCATCGTCCTGCGGGGTCGAACACCACGCCGCCGGCGTAGGTGCGACGATCGGGCGACGCGAGCCAAACCTCCGCGATCGGGGCGAAGACGGGCTCACCTTTCTTCGATGTTCCAACTTCAACCTTCACGTGCGCGTAAAGTTGCCGCAGGTCCGCGAAAGACATGCGGTTAAAAATCTTCCGGCGCAGAACGCCATCCCGGCATTCGCGGAGAATTGTGGTTTTGCCGGCTTCCGATGCGACGGCGTGATGGCGATTGAAAAAAGCAACCGCGTCCGCCTGAGTGCGAATTTCTTCAGTCGCGGGCGCGTTGTCGTCGGCCTCGCGGTGCGAAAATTCGATCGTCTCGCCGCCGGCCTCCGAGAGAATTTCCTCGGGACTCTTCATCGCGACATCTCCTCGAACCGGGTGAGCGCATCCAACCAGTCGGTGCCGCCCGGCGGCATCTCAATCCGCGCCTCGCGGCCGGCGTCTTTCCACCGGGCGGCGCACTCGGTCGCGGCGCGCAGTCCCGCGCCTTTGTCGTCGCGATCATCGAAGAGCGTTATCGCCGCGATGCCGGGCAGCACTGGAAATTTTGCAATTCCGCCAGCGCTCGCGGCTGCCCATATTGGCGACCACGCGGCGATGGTGAGCAGCGCCAAGCCGGTCTCGACGCCCTCAGAAATTCCGAGGCCGGTTGTAACACAGTCGTCTGGCGAAAGGCGGATGACGCCAGCGGCGCCAGTCATCATCTTCGCGGTGCCAGTCTCAACTTTTCCCGATCCATCGGGGCGCAGGAATGTTCGGTGAACGCCGCACGCCTCGTTCGATTCCGCATTCGTCACCAGCGCCAGCATCGCCGGCACCCGCTCGGCGCCGCGCGGGCAGGCGACATGAAACCTGATCGGCGCGCGGGGTGGTAGCGTGACGCCTCTGGCGCGCAGGTATGTTTCGACGATAGTGCCGCGTGCCGGCACGCTCTCGCGCCATATCGCCCGCGCCAGGCTCAAGGTTTGCGATTCCTCGGCCTCGACATGGGCCGCAGGGCGAGACGGCTCAGCGGCCTCCACCTGGGCGCGGCGGGGGCGGTGTTCGCGCTCTCCATCGAGGAATCCGGCGCTGCGCAACCAGGCGAGCGCGCCAGCCTTGTCGCACCGGCGCTCGCGGCGCACGAAGTCGATCGCGCCCCCGCCGGTTCCGGTCTCGTGGTCGAACCACGTGCCCGCCGCGCGGCCGGCGATCTCCACCGCGAGCGCCCCGTGAGAGCCGAAGCGAAGCTGGCGGCGGCTCGACATCTTGCGATTCGGCTCGCCGAGCAGATGGCGCGCGATGCCTTCGATCGATGCGGCCAGCGCGCCCTTGCGCAGGGGGCGCCAGTCGGAAATCGAAATGGTTGCCATATCGGCGGCTCCTGATCGGGCCGCGCGGGCTTGACAGCCGAGCCGGAAAATGCGAAAGCGGCAGCGCAGCCAACGATTCCGCAGATTTCCGCCCCCGTCGCGCGCCACGCGGCGGGGGTTTTGTTACGCGGCGCGGCGCGGGCGGCCGGGCTTGCGGGGGATGGTGTCGCGGCTCGCTGCGGCGCGAACGTCCGTCGCCGAGAAATAACGCCGCCCCGCGATTTTTACGAACGCGAGATGAAAACGCTCGGTCATTGCGTAAATCGTTCGCGTTGTGAAATTAAAGGCTTTCGCGAGCGTTTCGAGATCGACGCGATCGCCGAGCAGCGCGGCGCGGGAGGCTTCGAGATCGGCGGCGAGTATTTCGTGATCCATTGCGGCGGGCTCCGGTGGTTTCGATCCCGCGCAAAATGCCATGCGCCCGCCCGTCCGGCTCGGATCGGATCGGATCGGATCGGATCGGAAGGGTATTTTCTGCTTTTCGCCTTCCGTCTATGAGTTATCCGTGTCTATAACAATGACTTTTTTAAGCGCGTCGGAAAGTGTAGGAATTTACGGTAACGTTTCGTTTTGTAGGATAACAGCAAGCAAATCCCGGCATGCTTTGACGAATGCTCCCGTCCGCGCGGTCGTCACGCGGCCGCCGTGCTGTGTCACGGTCGCCGCGACGGCGGGCGCGATCCCCCGCAGCAGCAAGCTCCAGCGTGTCGGCAACGGCCCCTGCGGAGCCAGCCACGGGCGTGTGGCGCGCACCGGCGAATGTTGTTCGTTGCGAGCGAGCAGCGTCCCCACCCCCTCGCGAAAATGCCGCGCTGCGAAAGTCTCCTGTCCGGTCCGCTGTTTTTGCCGGGCGTGCTCGATCATCGCGGGAGGTGGCGGCCAGATTTGCGCCGGGGTCGGCGGTACGGCAGCGCCTTTTTGTTTGCTGCGTTCGTAGCGCGCCCGCCCGATTCGTTGCGCCGTCCAGGTGCGCGCCCATTGCTCGACGTTTTCGATTTGGACCGCGAGGGATGTCAGTTCCTCCGACATGCCCCATCGCACGTCAGGAAAATGATGAGTGAGTATTGCGTGAACGATCCCCGCGTTCCAATGCACCCGTGCGAGCGGATCGGCGACGCTCGCTTCCCGCTTCGGCGCGGGTGGCGTAACATCGGCGGTGGCGGCCATGGGCGGGCTCCGTGGCGGGTCGAGGGCCGGGGCGGCGTTGCGAGCGCGGCCTCGGCCCGTTCAATCGGTCAGGCGGTTTCCCAGGCAACCAGGTCATCGAGATCGACGCGGAGCGCGCGGGCGATGGCGAGCAGCGTGCGGATGCTGCCTTCTTTCTTGCCGTTCTCGATCTCGTTCATCATGGCCGGGCTGATCCCGGCGGCATCGGCGAGGGCGCGTTGCGTCATGCCGCGATGCTCCCGCCACACGCGCACGGGGTTTTCGCCGGCGGCGAGGCGGCTTACCACGGCAGCGGGCACCCGCTCTTGCCCGGCGGCCTCGCGCCTGGCGAGCCGCAATTCCAGGGCATCGCGCTCGGCTTCGAGTTCTTCGACGCGGCGGGTGAGGTCTGTCAGGGTCATGTTCATCGATAAGCCTCCCGGCGGTGGCGGATGCGATAGACGGTCATCTCCGCCCCTTGCAGCGTGAACAGGGCGCGCCAGTCCCCGGAGCGGAGGCGAAAGCCCCCGGGCTCGCCTGCGAGGGGTAGCACGTCATGGCGTGCGTCGTCGGGGGCGGCCGCATAGTCGTCGAGCCGGACGAGCATGCGGTCGCGGTCACGGGCTGGCATGCCGCGCAATTCCTTTATCGCGTCACGGGTGAAGATCAGGATCAGCACGCCGCATATTCGCGCGTAGCGAATGACAATGCAAGGGAGATCACGCCTTCCGCCGGGGGATCGGCACCACCAGCGCCCGGGCATGTTCGGCGCGCCAGCGGTGCCAGTTTGCCGCTCATGCCCGCTTGCCGCTCATAGGCACAATCTCGGCGGAGGGTTTGCCGGCGCCGGTGATGATCGCCCCGGCCCGCTCGGTCGCGGCGCGGAGCGGATCGTCCATCAGGTGCGCATAGCGCTGGGTTGTGGCGGCCTGGGTGTGCCCAAGCAGGGCGCCGATGATGGGCAGGCTCAGCCCCGCCGAGGCCAGGATGGCGGCGTAGGTATGGCGCAGGTCATGCACCCGGACGCCCGCCAGGCCGGCGCTCTTGCAGACTGATTTCCAGAAATTCTTGACCGAGCCGAGCGGCTGGTCGTGCGCGCTCGGGAAAACCCATTCGATCGGCGGCAGGCGGTGCGCGGCGCGGCGGGCGTTCTCCTTGTCGGCTTCGGCTTTCATCTCGGTGAGCAGCGCCAATGCTGGCGGCGAGAGGGGGACGCGATGCAGCTTGGCGGTTTTCGTGGTCGCCGCCGGCTTGGACCATACCCCGGCTTCCAGGTCGAAATCAGCCCAGCGGGCGGCGAAGGTCTCGCCCTTGCGCGCGCCGGTGAGCAGCAGCAGGCGCACGGCATTGGCGCTGGTCCGCTCGGGATGCGCCGCCAGTGTCACGCCCAGCCGCGCGATCTCCGCGGGGGTGAGAAAGCGCTCGCGCTTTTGCTCCGGCGCCCGCTCGATGCCGAGGCAAGGGTTGTCCGGCCGCATTTCCCATTTGATGGCGAGGCTCAGCATCCGGCTCAGCACCGCCACGGCGCGGTTTGCGGCGTAGGGCGTGCCGGCCGCGACGATTCTGGCGTGCATCCGCTCGATATCGGCATGGCGCAGTTCGGCAACCTTCTTGGCGCCGAGGGCGGGGCGGATATGGACGCGGAGAAGGCGCCGGTATTCTTCTTGTGTGCTCGCCCGCTTCTTGGGCAGGTATTCCGCCGCGAAGCGGTCGGCCAGGTCATTCAAGGTTGCAGCAGCGCGGGCCTTGTGACGCTCGGCCATGGGATCGGCGCCGGTATCGATCTCGCGCCGCAATTCGGCGGCACGGGCACGGGCAGCGCGGACCGTCCAGGCGCTCGCATCGCCGATGGTCAGGCGGCGCTCGATGCCGCCCGCGCGATAATTGAGCACCCATGACCGCGCCCCGGCCGAGGTCACACGCACGCCAAGGCCGCGCATCCCCGGATCATAATAGATGCGGTTGCCGCGCTCGGGCACGGGAAGATCACGAACGGCCCGGTCAGTCAGTGGGTCTTGCGGACGGCCCGGAGATGCAGGCGCAGCGCCGTGTCCGCGCTGGCCGCCCTCCTGATTATGAGTGTCTGCCGGCGGGTTCGTTTCCATATCGCGCCATTCCTCGTGTCCGGGTCGTGTCCGCACGAAATATGCGCTTTTGTTCAAAATCGTGCAACGTCTTTCTTTGGGTTTCCGCTATACGCGGCTATTTATCTAGCTTCCAGCAGGGGCGTCGTTCGGACAGGCCGGCTTGTGTCCGCATGGAATAAGACTTTTAATCTTGGGGCCGTGGGTTCGAATCCCACCGGGCTCACCACCCCCAGGCAATTGATATAGAACGCATAATTGATGATTTCCGCTAGCCTATCCAGCAGCTCGTGGGGGCATAATTTTCCAAGAACCGGCAATTGACAGGACATTCCACAGGAAGGCGCAGGGCCGGCATTCTACGGCCCCGAGCGCGCTCCGGGCACGGCCCGCTGTGTCTCCGATGCGGGATGCCACCCCAGCAGCGCCGGGTGCTACCCCATCGCGGCATAATCTCGGCCGCGCCTTGCCGCCGCGTCGCGGCCAGCCCGACCACGCCGCGCCAGCCGGCCAGCGCTTCCGTGTTGATTTCCACTGAGAACTGTTGGGATGGAATGGCTCAGGGCATCGGCGTGTGCCAAGATGAGGTCGCTCAATTGACCATCATGAAAAGACCGTTCCAATGCGTTTAAGCGCATATCGATCGATACATCCAAGCATGTTTTTACGCTCCACGGAGTGGATCGGCAGGACCGTCCGGTACTCCGGCGGCGCGGCAGGGCTCATGGGGCTCGCCCGAGTGCGGGCTAGCTATTTGGCCCGCGCTCCATTGACACCGGTTGCCAGCGGCGCAGCTCTGATTTCATCAGCACCGCCGGATTGACGCAACTCATCGGCCAGCGGCCGGACAGCACGAGCGCGAGTTCGCGCCCGACATGGCGCTTGCGCGCCGGATCGAACCGCGCCGAAGCCGAGGCGACATGTGCGCTGAGCGTCACGTTGGTCATGGCCAACAGCGGATTATTGTTGCCCGGCGGCTCAGTTTCCAGAACGTCGAGCGCCGCGTGGGCAATCCAGCCTTCCTGTAAGGCCTGGATGAGGGCGGCTTCACGCACCGTGGAGCCGCGCCCGGTGTTGATGAAGATTGCACTTTTTTTCATCATGCGAAAATGCGTCTCCCCGAGCATGCCTTCCGCTTCGCGCGTTGCCGGGGCGTGCATGGAGACGAAGTCTGACTGGCGCAGCACCTCCTCAAGGGTTGCCGGCACCACGCCGTATTCCGGCATCACCAACTCCTCGATGAACGGATCATAGGCGATCATGTTGAGGCCAAAGGCGCGTGCCCGCCGCGCCGTGGCACGCGCAACATGGCCGAAGGCGATGAAGCCCAGCGTTTGACCCATCAGGCGGGGGATTTGCAGCAGCGCCGGGCGTCCCTCGCGCCAGCGTCCCTCGCGCACCATGCGATCCTGCTCGACGACGCGGCGAAAGCCGGCAAGCAGCAGTGCCATGGCGTGATCGGCCACTTCCTCGATGAAGGTGTCGGGGCAGTTGGTCACCGGGATGCCGCGCGCCGTGGCCGCAGCGATATCGACGCTGTCAACGCCGACGCTGCCGAGCGCGATCACCTTGCAGCGCGTCAGGCTGTCGATGATTTTCTTGGTTATCGGGATGCCCTTGGCGTAGATCGCGTCGGCCTCGCACGCAGCGGCTGCGAAGCCATCCTCATTAGCCGGGCCCTCGATGATTTCGGCATCCATCCCGTTGAGCGCTTCCATCTCATAGTCGTAGCCGCCACCAGCAACGGAAAAACTTGCCCCCGCCGGCGTCAAAATCCTGAACTTGGCCATGTTGGTTCCTTTCCCCCTTAGCCTTGCGGCGGACGCGCGCGCACTGCTTTCTCGTTGACGCCGACGCCCCAGCCAGGCTTCATCGGCAAGACCATATCACCGTTCTCGATCAACGGAGCGCTGTCATAGAATTCATCGCGCCAAGGCGCGCTGTCGATATCGATCTCCATGACGCGGAAATTCGGCACGGCGGCTGAGAAATGCGCGCTGATCGCGCTGCACAGATGGCCGTAGAAATTATGCGGCGCGACGTTGGTTTCATAAACGTCTGCCATCGCGGCGATCTTGAGCGACTCGGCCAAACCGTTCCAGACAACATCGACGATCGCGACATCCGTCGCGTAGGTCTCGAAAAACGGGCGAAATTCGCGGCGCCCATGCAGCGTCTCACAGGAGGCAATGGCGCAGGGTGCATCGCGGCGGATCAGCGCGAGCGAGGGCGCGTCATGCGTGTCGATCTCCAGCCAGGTAAGATTGGCGGGTGCCACAGCCGCGGCGATCCTGCGGAAACCTTCGGTTTTGAAATGGAAATTGACATCGAGCATAAGCCCCATCTCATCGCCAATCGCCGCGCGGATCGCCTGCAATTGTTGCGAAACACCCGAGATCAGACGATTGTTCCAATTCAACTCCGGCCAGCCCGGGCTGCGGGCAAAGCCCGGTGTGAAGCTCTCGACGCCACGCTCGGTCATTGGCAGGATATTGGTCTTGAGGGCGCGAAAGCCGCGCGCCTTCACTTCCTCGGCGTGGCGGGCGAGATCATCATAGTTTTTGATCGGCGGCACGCCCATCAGCGTCGCACTGCGCACTCGATAGGTGCCGAAATGCGACCAGTAGAGCGGGATGCGTTCGCGGATCGGCCCGCCGAACAAGGCGCAGACAGGAACGCCCAGAGCCTTGCCGGCAATGTCGAGAAGCGCGTTCTCGATTGCCGCGATCGCCTGCTGGTTGATCCCGCCGCGCGACTGGCGCGTCAGGACATGGAGATATTGCGTAATAGCCTCGAAGCGGCGTGGATCCTTGCCGATCAGTACCGGCGCGAGGCCATTGATGACGTCGGCGAGGCCGGTGGACCCAAAACTCTCGTTGAACTCCGACCAACCGATGATGCCGTCGCTGGTGGCGATTTTCAGATAGGAAAACATCCGCCAACCGGCATCCGCTCGCAATATCTCGACATGCTCGATTTTCATTATTTCCTCCCTACCGTCCTGGCTTGCAGGAGTGCATCCAGAACCTCAAAACTTCGAAATCCGTGTCTCCTTGGCGGTGATGAACTCGAGAAGCGCGGGTTTACCCGCTTCCGTCGCCGCGATGCCGCGCCGGATGGCCGCGGCGATCTCACCGGGCTCGGTGACGCGCTCGCCATGGCCGCCGAAGGCGCGGGCCATTGCCGCGTAGTCGCCGGAGATGTCGGTCGCGCGGTATTTCTCGGTCGAGATCGGCATCACCTTGAGCTCGATTGCCATAGAAAAATTGTTGAACAGGATTGAGAGTATGGGGATGCGCTCGCGCACCGCGGTCTCGAAATCCATGCCCGTGAAACCGATCGCGGCATCGCCCCAGACATTGATGCAAAGTTTTTCGGGCCGCGCGAGCTTCGCCCCCATGGCCAGCCCGAGCCCCATGCCGAGCTGCGTCGTCTTGCCCCAGCCGATATAGGACATCGGCTCGGTCGAGACCCAGAAAGGAGATATCTGATCGCGCGGGCTGCCGGCGTCGTGGGTGATGATGGTGTTTTTCGGATCGGTCGCGGCCATCAGCTCGGCGATCACCCGATAGGGCGAAAGCGGCGTTTCATTCGAGCGCAACATTGGCTGCCATTCCGCCATCCAAGCTTCCCGCACCGCGGCAATTTCGTGCGCCAGTGCGGCGCTGTCGCGCGGCACCTTGAGGGTTTGCGAGAGCTCGCCGATCAGCGCCTCCAATACCAGCCCGGCATCGCCGAGCAGACCGGCGACAATCGGCAGATCTTTCGCCAGATGAGAGGGATCGAGAGTGGCCTGGATAAATTTTTTGCCTCGCGGAAATTTGATGCCGAAATTGGTCTCCGTAAAGGAACAGCCGATGCCGATGATGAGATCGGCCGCGGCGATGAAGTGATGGACCGGTTTCGGCACGGCGTTGCCGCCCGAGCCGAGAGAGAGGGGGTGGTTTTCTGGAAATGAGCTTTTGCCACCGATCGGA
>JAKCCP010000177.1 GCA_021841985.1 Pseudomonadota bacterium
TGAAGCCTGGTATCTCGGCGATAAGCAGGCGTTGCGGGACGCCTACCCCAAAGTGAAGGACGACGTGCTGGGCAGATATAACCAAGATCAGGTATGCGAAACCTGGGAATTGCTAGCTGACGCAGTATATCCGGGCGGTGCAGCAGCCATCCGAAAGGCTGGTTGGCCGCTACCGGGACAAATTAAACATGAGTGGGCGGAAAAGATAGGCCCGCGACTCGATCCTGGTCGCAACCTATCTCCTAGCTTCTGTAAGCTTCGTGATGGTCTGCGGCGACTCGTGACTTGAGTTATTTGGAAACTCCAATAACAATTATGGTACATTATCAACATTGAACTCCTATTATCGGTCGATTGCGTTGAAAAAGTCCGCAAGCCCGCCGCCCCTTCACGCCGGCGCGCTGTTCCCCTCCGCCACAACCCGCGCTTCATGGCGCACCGGAAACCGCACCGAGCGGGCAATGAAACATTTTTTCCCGGCCTCGTGGTGCAAGGAAAGCGCGAGGGCGGCATCGGACTCGGGGGTGATGGTAACGCGGGGGCGGAGCACGGCCTCGACGAACTGGCCGGCGCCATCTGGCTCCTGCTCCATCACCCCCTCGGCGTCGTCGCGGTAATCCGTTACCACGACCCCGGCCTCGGCGCATAAATGCAGATACCAGAGCTGATGGCAGGCCGAGAGCGCGGCGAGGAGCAGCTCCTCGGGGTTCCAGCGCGCCGCGTCGCCGCGAAAGGCGGGGTCGGACGAGCCGGGGATGGGGGGTTTGCCGGGGGCCGCGATTTCATGGTCGCGGGCGTAGCCGCGATAGCTCGCGGTGCCGGCGCCGAGGTCGCCGGTCCAGCACAGTTGGGTGCGATAGGTATGGCGGGCGTTCCTGGCCATTTTTCCGACGCCTCTCGGTGGTTTTCGCGGCGAAGCCCAATGCGCGGGCGGGGTTTAACAATCCGCTCCCGCGCGATGGCGGAGCGGGCGGAGTTGTGGCAGATGCTCGGCCATGATTTCGAGGCGATTCGTCTTGAGCGGCGGGCTGGCCGCCGCGAGTGTTCTCCGCGCCCCGCCGGTGTGCGCGGCGGCGGGCGATTTTGCGAGCTTCCTTGCAACCTTTCGCGCGAGCGCCCGCGCGGCCGGGATCAGCGGGGCGACGCTCGATCGCGCGCTTGCCGGGCTCGCCCCCGATCCGCGCGTCGTGGCGCTCGATCGCCACCAGCCGGAATTCACCCTGAGCTGGGCGCAGTATCGCGCGAGCCGCGTCTCGCCCGCGCGCATCAGCCAGGGCCGCGACGCGCGCGCCCGATCGGCCGCGCTGCTCCGCGATGTCGCGACCGCTTATGGCGTCGATCCGGCGGTGGTGGTGGGCATCTGGGGGCTGGAGTCGAATTACGGCACCTATCAGGGGGATTTCTCGACCGTTTCGGCGCTCGCGACCTTGGCCTGGGAGGGGCGGCGGGCGGCGCTGTTCAAAAGCGAGCTGATCGCGGCGCTCCGCATTCTCGATGCCGGCAAACTGTCCACCGCGCGGCTCACCGGGAGTTATGCCGGCGCGATGGGCCAGCCGCAATTCATGCCGAGCGCCTATCTTCGCTATGGCGTCGATTTCAATGGCGATGGCAGTTGCGATATCTGGACCGATACCGCCGACGTGCTGGCCTCGATCGGCAATTATCTCGCCCGCCACGGCTGGCGGCGGGGCCTCGGCTGGGGTGCGGCGGTGGCGCTGCCGCCCGATTTCGATGCCGCCCATGCCGGGGCGCGAAGCCTCGCCGAGTGGCGGGCGCTCGGCCTCTCGCCCCGCCGCCCACTCGGCCCGCCCGAAGCCGAGGCCAGGCTCGTGCTGCCGGGGGGGATTTCGGGCGAGGCATTTCTGGTGAGCGAGAATTTCGCGGTGATCCGGCGCTATAATGCGTCCGATTTCTATGCGCTCGCGGTCGGGTTGCTGGGTGATGAGGTGGTGGCATGAAGCGCGCGACCCTGGTGATGTTGGCGCTGCTCGCCGGCTGCGGGCCGGCCGGGGCGGACGAGCAGGGCGGGTCGGGGCTGTCGGCGCTGCGCCATTTCTTCTCCCGGTTGTTTGGCGGCGGCCCGCCCCCGGTCGTGGCCTCGCCCCATTACGTGCTGGGCGCGCCCTATCAGGCGGGCGGCGTGTGGTATTATCCCGCCGAGCATTTCAACTATCAGGCGAGTGGCCTCGTCATGGTCGATCCCCCCGGCCACCCGCCGCTCACCGCCGATGGCGAGTTCTATGATCCGAACGCCATGGCCGCCGCCCATCCGACCTTGCAGCTTCCGGCCATCGCCCGCGTCACCGATCTTGAGACCGGGCGGCAGGTGGTGCTGCGCATCAATGATCGCGGCCCGGCGAACCCTGGGCGCATCCTTTCGGTCACGCCGCGGGTCGCGCAACTGCTCGGCATCACCAGCGGGGTCGCGCAAATCCGGGTGACGCTGGAGACCGCCGAGAGCGAGGCCGTGGCGGCGGCGATGCCCGGCCACGCGGCCGCCGCCCAGGTCACGACGGCGCCGCGCGACAGCGTCGCGGTCGCCGATCTGCCCCCGCCCAATGGTGCGCCCACCGCGCCGCCCGCCGCCGCCGCGCCCGTCGCCCAGGCCACCGATCCGCTGGCCGCGGCCCCGCTCACCGTGCCGCTCCGGCTGCCCGAGCGCGTGATGGAGGGGCCGCCCGATCCCGGCGCGCTTTATGTCGAATGCGGCACCTTCAGCACCGCCGCGTATGCCTATCGCCAGCAGGCGATGCTGCCTGGCCTGCCCGTGCGTGTCGAGCGCCGCCTCGTCGAGGGCCAGGAGAGCGATACCGTCAGGGTCGGCCCGCTCGCCGGGCCGGCGGAGGCCGACAGCGTGCTCGCCCGCGTGCTCGCCGCCGGCATCACCGGGGCGGCGATCATCGTCGAGAGACCCTAATGGGAGGAGCGCCCGCCATGCCGAGGCGTCGTTTAGTGCTGCTGGCCGGGATCGCGCTGGGGGCGGGGCTCGGCGTCGCCCGCGCGGCGAGCCAGAAAACCACGCACCCGCCACGCGCCGCGCCGCCGCCCGTGCCGGCGACGCCGCCGAGCCCGGCCACGACCCCGCTCGGCCCCGTCGATACCGCCGCGCGCTGGGCCTTCATCAGCGATTTCAACACCGGCGCCGATCTTCTCAACAAGAACGCCGATGAGGCGATGGTGCCGTCCTCGATGACCAAGCTGATGACGATCTATATCGTCTATGGCATGCTCAAGGCGGGGCGCTTGCAGCTCGATCAGGTGCTGCCGGTGAGCGAGCGCGCCTGGCGGACGGGGGGGTCGAAAATGTTCGTGCCCTATCCTGGTGGCGTCAAGGTCGAGGACCTGATCCGTGGCATCGTCGTCGATTCCGGCAATGATGCCTGCATCGTTTTCGCCGAGGCGATCGCCGGCTCGGAGGAGCAGTTTGTTGACCTGATGAACCAGAAGGCCAAGGAACTCGGCCTTACCCATTCGGTGTTCAAGAACTGCACCGGCCTGCCCGATCCCGGCCATGTCATGTCGTGCCGCGACATCGCGACACTGGCCGCCGACCTGATCCGCACATATCCCGAGTATTATCACTACGACTCGGAAAAAACCTTCAAATACAACAATATCGAGCAATATAATCGAAACCCGCTGGTGCAGAAGGGGATCGCCGACGGGCTCAAGACCGGGCATACCGAGGCCGGCGGCTATGGCCTCGTGGTCAGCGCCGAGCGCGCCGGGCGGCGGGTGATCGTGGTGCTGAACGGCATGGAAAGCATGCGCCAGCGCGCCGAGGAGGCCGAGCGGCTGCTTGAATGGGCCTATCGCGAGTTCGAGAACGTCACCCTGATCGCCGCCGCGCAGCCGCTCGATCGGGTGCCGGTCTGGCTCGGTCAGACCCCCTCGGTGGCGCTGGTGACCGGGCGCGATATCGTGGTGACGATGCCCCGGCAATGGCAGAACAAGGCCAAGGTGACGCTGCACTATACCGCCCCGGTCGCGGCCCCCGTGGCCAAGGGCGCGGTGCTCGGCAGTCTCACGCTCGCCGGACAGGGCGTTCCCGCGCTCGAGGCGCCGCTGCTGGCGGCCGAGAATGTCCCGCGCCTGCCGCTGCCGGGCCGGGCGCTGGCGGTGCTGACGCATTATCTCACCGGCAATTGAAGGTCGGGGCAACCGAGCCGGTGGCGCGCGGCCGCTTCATTACGTTCGAGGGCGGCGAGGGGGCGGGAAAATCGACCCAGGCGCGGCGCCTCGCGGCCCATCTCGAGGCTGCCGGACAAAAGATCGTGCTGACGCGCGAGCCCGGCGGCACGGCGGGGGCGGAGCGCATCCGCGCCCTGCTGCTCGACGCGGCGGCGGCGTGGACCGGGCTCGCCGAGATCCTGCTGCATTTCGCCGCCCGCGCCGATCATGTCGCGCGCGTCATCCGTCCGGCGCTGGCAGCCGGCAGCATTGTGATTTGCGACCGTTTCACCGATTCGACGCTCGCCTATCAAGGCTATGGCCAGGGCGGCGACCGCGCCGCGATCGCCCAGCTCGCGCGCCTGATCGCGCTCGAGCCAGACCTTACCATCGTCCTCGATATATCGGTTTCAGATAGTCTTTCGCGGCTTGCGGCGCGCGGCGAAAAAGCCGATCGCTATGAGCGTCTGGGAGCGGATTTCTTCGCCCGCGTGGCGGCGGGTTTCCGCGCCATCGCCGCCGCCGCGCCGGAGCGCTGCGTGCTGATCGGGGCGGTGGACGATGAGGCGCGGATTGCCGCGCGGATCGCGGACCTGGTCCGCGAGCGTCTCGGTCTTGACGCATGAACGGGTTGGCGGCGGCGCGCGCCAATCCCTTTTTGCTCGGCCACGCGGCGGCCGAGGCGGCCCTGGCCGAGGCGGCCTGGGCCGGGCGGCTCCATCACGCCTGGCTGATCACGGGGCCGCCTGGCATCGGCAAGGCAACCCTTGCCTTTCGCTTCGCCCGCTGGCTGCTCGCGGGGGCGCCGCGCGATGCGGGGGAGGGTTTGTTTCTCGACCCCGCCGATCCGGTGTTCCGCCGGGTCGCGGCCGGCAGCCATGCCGATCTCCTGACGCTGGAGCGCGGCTTCGATGAGCGGCGCAAGCGCCAGCGGCGGGATATTCTGGTCGAGGATGTGCGGGCCGTGGGCGGGTTTCTCCGCCTCACCCCGGCCGAGGGCGGCTGGCGGGTGGTGGTGATCGACGGCGCCGAGGCGCTCAACCGCAATGCCGCCAACGCGCTGCTGAAACTGCTCGAGGAGCCGCCGCCGCGCGCCGTGCTGCTGCTGACCTGCGCCGCGCCAGGCCGGCTGTTGCCCACCATTCGCAGCCGCTGTCGCACGCTTCGCCTGGCGCCCCTGCCGGCGGCCGAAATGGCCGACCTGCTCGCCCGCCTGCTGCCCGAGATCGACCCGCCCGAGCGCGCCCGCCTCGGTGAGCTGGCGGAGGGCATGCCCGGCCGCGCCGTGACGCTCGCCGCCGAGGGCGGTCTTGCCCTGGCCGGGCTGGTGGAGGAAACCCTGGCCGCCCTGCCCGCGATCGCGCCGACCCGCGCCTATGATCTCGCCGATCGCGTGCTCGCGAGCGAGGAGGGCGGGTTCGAGGTGTTTCTCGATCTGCTGCGCGACCGGCTGGCCCGCGCGGTCCGGGTTGCGGGGCGGGGCGGCGGGACGGCGCCCTGGCTTGCCGCGCGCCCCCTTGAAGATTGGGCCGCGCTATGGCACGCGCTGGGACGGCTGCAGGACGAGACCGGGCGGTTCTATCTCGACAAGCGGCAAGCCATCCTGATGAGCCTGAGCCGGCTGGGAACCCCATGAACAAGCATTTCTACCTCACCACGCCGATCTATTACGTCAACGGCGCGCCGCATATCGGGCATGCCTATACCTCGATCGCGGCCGATGTGCTGGCGCGCTGGAAGCGGCTTGACGGCTATGAGGTCTTCTTCCTCACCGGCACCGACGAGCACGGCCAGAAGGTCGAAAAAGCCGCCGCCGAGGCCGGGCTCGACCCGCAGGGGTTCACCGATCAGGTGGCCGCCGATTTCCGCGACATGGCGGCGCGGATGAATATTTCCAACGATGATTTCATCCGCACCACCGAGCCCCGCCACAAGCGCGCCTGCGCCGAACTCTGGCGCCGCCTCGAGGCCCATGGCGCGATCTATCTCGGCCATTACGAGGGCTGGTACGCGGTGCGCGACGAGGCGTTCTATAACCAGGGCGAACTCACGCTCGGCGCCGATGGCATCCGCCGGGCGCCCTCGGGGGCGCCGGTCGAGTGGGTGCGCGAGCCCTCGTATTTTTTCCGGCTTTCCTCCTGGCAGGACAAACTCCTCGAATTCCACGAGAAAAACCCTGATTTCATCGCCCCCGTCGCGCGCCGCAACGAGGTATTGAGCTTTATCCGGAGCGGGCTCGAGGATCTCTCGATCAGCCGCACCAGCTTCACCTGGGGCATTCCGGTGCCCGGCGATCCGGCGCATGTCATGTATGTCTGGCTCGATGCCTTGACCAATTACATCACCGCCGCCGGCTTTCCCGACGAGGCCGATCCGCGCTGGGGTTTCTGGCCGGCCGATCTGCACATCGTCGGCAAGGAGATCGTGCGGTTTCACGCGGTCTATTGGCCGGCCTTCCTGATGGCCGCCGGCCTCGCGCCGCCCCAGCGCATCTATTCCCATGGCTGGTGGACGGTCGAGGGCGAGAAGATGAGCAAGTCGCTCGGCAATGTCATCGACCCGCGTGAGCTGGTGGCGACGTTCGGGCGGGATGCGCTGCGCTATTTTCTCCTGCGCGAGGTGCCTTTCGGCAATGACGGTGATTTCAGCCGCAAGGCGCTGATTACGCGGCTCAACGGCGAGCTGGCCAACGATCTCGGCAATCTGGCGCAGCGCACGCTCTCGCTCGTCGCGCGGCAATGCGCCGGGGTGCGGCCGGCGCGCGGCGCATCGATCGCGCCCGATCAGGCGCTCCGCGATGCCGCCGCTGCCCTCCCCGCCCTGGTGCGCGGGGCATTGGAAAAACTTGCCTTTCATGAGGCGCTGGAGGACGTGTGGCGCGTGGTGCGCGCCGCCAATGCCTATATCGACCACCAGGCCCCCTGGGCGCTGGCCAGGACCGATCGCGCCCGCATGGCGAGCGTGCTCCGGGTTCTTCTCGATGCCATCAGGGGGGTGGCGACGGTCTTGCAGCCGTTCATGCCCGAGAGCATGGCGCGGATGCTCGATCAGCTCGGCGTGCCCGCCGACGCCCGCGGCCTCGCTTCACTTGACCAGGATTTGCCCGCTGGCGCAGCCTTGCCGCCGCCCGAGGGCATTTTTCCGCGCTTTGACGCGCTTTCCCGATAGAGGCCGGATGCTGATCGATTCGCATTGCCATCTCGACTATTTTTCGCCCCCCGAACGCGAGGCGGTTCTGGCGCGCGCCGGCGCGGCCGGGGTGGGGGGGATGGTGACGGTCGCGACCAGGTTCTCCCAGACCGCCGAGCTGGTCGCGATCAGCGCCGCCCTGCCGACGCTCTGGTGCACGGTCGGGGTGCACCCGCATCATGCGGGGGAGGAAGAAGGGCCGACGCCGGAGGCGATCGCGGCGGCGGCCGCGCATCCCAAAGTGGTTGGCATCGGCGAGTCGGGGCTCGATTATTTCTACGATCGCGCCCCGCGCCCGGTGCAGCAGGCGAGCTTCCGCGCCCATATCCGCGCCGCGCGCCAGGCCCACCTGCCGCTCGTCATCCACGCCCGCGACGCCGATGCGGATATCGCCGCCATTCTCGCGGAGGAGTGGGAGCGGGGTGGCCCGTTTGCCTTCCTGTTGCATTGCTTCAGCTCGGGCCGGGGGCTGGCCGAGGCGGCGCTCGCGCGGGGTGGCTATATCAGTTTCTCCGGCATCCTGACCTTTCCGAAATCCGACGACCTCCGCGCCCTCGCCCGCGATATTCCCCGCGAGCGCCTGCTGGTCGAAACCGACGCGCCCTATCTCGCGCCGGTGCCCCATCGCGGCAAGCGCAACGAGCCAAGTTTCATCGTCCATACCGCTTCCCGGCTGGCGGACCTGCGGGGCATGACGCCCGCGGCGCTCGCCGACCTCACCACGGAAAATTTCCGCCGCCTGTTTCAGAAGGCGCGCTGATGCGGGTGGTGATACTCGGCTGCGGCGGCTCGGCCGGCGTGCCGCTGATCGGCGGCGCGGACGGGCATGGCGATTGGGGGGCGTGCGATCCCGCCGAGCCGCGCAATCGGCGAAGCCGCGCCAGCATCGCCCTCAGCGCCGGCGGCCAGACCCTGCTGGTCGATACCGGCCCCGATCTCCGCACCCAGCTTCTCGCCTGCGGCATCGGCCGGGTGGACGCGATTTTATACACCCACGCCCACGCCGATCACATCACCGGGCTCGACGACGTGCGCATCCTCAACCGCATCGCCGGTCGTCCGCTCGCGGCTTTCGGCATGGTGAAAACGCTGGATGAGCTGCGCCGGCGGTTCGACTACGCCTTCCAGCCCTGGGACCGGCCGGGGATATTCTATCGGCCGGTGCTGGAGCCGGTTCCGCTCACGCCGGGCGAGACGCGGCGCATGGCCGGGTTGGAGGCGCGGGTTTTTCTCCAGGACCACGGCTTCGTCGAAACGCTCGGCCTGCGGATCGGCGGTTTCGCCTATTCCACCGATGTCGTTTCCCTCGACGAGGCGGCGTTGGCGACGCTGGCGGGCGTCGATACCTGGGTGGTCGGCTGCTTCCAGCGCGCACCGCACAAGACCCACGCGCATCTCGCGCTCGTGCTGGAGTGGGCACGGGCGCTCCACGTGCGCCGCACCGTGCTCACCCATATGGGCACCGATCTCGATTGGGGCTGGCTGCGATCCCATCTTCCGCCAGGGGTCGAACCCGCCCATGACGGGTTGATCCTGGAGATTTGATCAGCCGAGCGGGCAGAGGGCGGGCTGATTGTCGGTATGCGTGACCAGCATGATGCGGCCGGCGTGTGGAGAGGAAATCATCATCAGATCGCCGGGGCTGAGGAGGTCGGCGGCGTCGCGGAAGAAGCCCGGGGCCACGATGTCCTCGATCGGGTCGGCGCCGGCCTTGTAGTGCCAGAGGGTAAAACCCTGGGCGTAGGACAGCACCGAGAGATTGCGGGTGGCGAGGGCCATGGCGGGCTTCCTTTTTCACGCATGGGAAAAGCACAAAAAAAGGGCCGCACCGGGGGGTGGTGCGGCCCTTCAGGGTTGGGAAGAAGGAGGAATCAACGGGCGTATTTCACCCGCTGATAGAACTCATATAGAACAGGGGATGCTCAGCGTCAAGACTATTTTCCTAAACTTTCTGCCATCTCCCCTCCATGTCCGCGCTCAGCCGACGATTCCCTTGACGCGGAGCGGCCATTCCAGCCGATCCAGCGCCTCGCGCCACAACCGCCAGTCGCAGCGCTCGAGAGCAAAGCCGGGGTTGGGCGCGCATTGCCGCTCGCCCCAGAGGCGAAGGATGCGGGCATGCACGAGGTCGATGCGGCGGCGGCGATAGAGGGTATCGAGGCATTTCACCACGTCGTCGGGCTCGCACGGCCGGGCCACGCGGCCGAGGCCGGCGCGCAGGCGGGCGCCGTCGCGCCGCGCGATCAGCGCCGCCATGGTCCAAAACCAAGCTTCCTCGGCGCTGACGAAGGGGAGGGTGGGGCGGGTCATCATGCTTGTGTCGGGGCGGGCGGAGGGGGTCGGACAGCGGCGGGCGGCGGGGCTGGACATGGCGGGACTCCTTTGGGCTGGAGACGTTAAGCGGGAGAGGCGTTAAGAACAAAGCAAGAACTATCTGGGATAGAAAAACCATGAATCGGCACACGTGGCAAGCAGATTCAGGCACTTTTTCCTATTCCCCTCGGACTCAATTCCTTGCACACTGGCCTTCACCTCGTCTCGCAGCTCAGCCCCTTTCCCGAGAGCCATGGCCATGAAACATGAAGACATCTGGCGGGCGCTTGACACGCTCGCCGCCGAACAAGGTCTTTCGGCCTCCGGCTTGGCCCGCCGCGCCGGGCTCGACCCGACCACGTTCAACCACTCCAAGCGCCGCATGCCCGACGGTCGTGCTCGCTGGCCGAGCACCGAGAGCCTCGCCAAGGTGCTGATCTCGACCGGCGCCAGCCTCGATGACTTCACCGCCCTGGTCACCGGCGCGCGCGCCCTGCCTTCCCGCCCCCCCTCCCGGCGCATTCCCCTTATCTGCCTCGCCCAGGCCGGCGGCGATGGCTTCTTCGATGACGGCGGCTATCCGGTGGGCGGCGGCTGGGACGAGGTGAGCCTCCCCGAGGTCGCCGATCCGCACGCCTATGCGCTGGAAATCAGTGGCGATTCCATGGAACCGGTGTTTCGCGATGGCGATATGGTCATCATCTCACCCAACGCCCCGGTGCGCCGCGGCGATCGGGTGGTGGCGCGCACCGGGCGCGGCGAGGTGATGGCAAAACAACTCGTCCGCCGCTCCGCCCGCCGCGTCGAACTGAAAAGCCTGAACTCGGCCCACCCTGACTACATCTTCGAACTCAGCGAAATCGCCTGGATCCACCGCATCATCTGGGCGAGCCAGTAGGGCCAGGGCAGCGCTCCGGCCTTCCTATCGCTTCGCGCGGAGGAGAAAAACCGCCTGTTCGCCGAACAGATTGGCAAGCCAGGGGGCGCGGCGCCAGGGGGCGCGGTGGCCGGCCTCGTCGGCGGCGAGCCAGCGTTCGACGGCGTAGCCCTCGGCGTGGCAGAGATCGAAGAAGTCGCGGATGGTGCAGGGGTGGATGTTCGGGGTTTCGTACCACATCCGGTCCCAGGTCGGGGTCATCGGCATCCGCCCGCGCGCAAGCAACTGCCAGCGCACCAGCCAGTGGCCGAAATTGGGGAAACTCACCACCGCGCGGGTGCCGATCCGGAGCATCTGGCGCAGCACCGCGCGCGGCCGCCCGACCGCCTGGAGGGTGCGCGAGAGCACGACATAGTCGAAGGCTCCATCGGGATAATGCGCGAGGTCGATATCGGCGTCGCCCTGCATGACCGGCAGGCCGCGCGCCACTGCCCGCGTCACCTCCTTCATGTCGATCTCGATGCCGCGCGCGTCGCACCCCTTAGTGCGGAAAAGATGCGCGATCAGCGTGCCGTCGCCGCAGCCGATATCGAGCACCCGCGTTCCCGGCGCGATCATGCCGGCGATCAGGTCGAGATCGACGCGCATGTTCTTCGCCACATGCCGCAGCGGCGCGATCCGCGCGGCGAGGCTCATGCCAGTCTCGCGTGCTCGGCGCAGCCGGCGAGAAAACCCGAGAGCGCGCGGGCGAGATCGGGCTCGTCGAGCAGGAACGCGTCGTGGCCCTTGTCGGTTTCGATTTCGACGAAACTGACATTGGCCGCGGCGCGGTTGAGCGCGCGCACCAGGGCGCGGCTTTCCGAGGTCGGGAACAGCCAGTCCGAGCTGAAGGAGACGAGGCAAAAACGGGTTTTCGTCCCCGCGAAGGCGCTCGCGAGATCATCGTTATGTTCGGCGGCGAGATCGAAATAATCCATCGCGCGGGTGATCGCGAGATAGGAATTGGCGTCGAACCGGTGCACGAAGCTCGATCCCTGATGCTGAAGATAGCTCTCGACCTCGAAAATATCGGAATAGGGGCCGAGCACCGAAGAGCCCGCGCGCACCCGGCGGCCGAATTTGCGGGTCAGCGCCTGCTCGCTGAGATAGGTGATGTGCGCCACCATGCGCGCGACGGCGAGGCCGCGCGCCGGCGTCCGCCCGCTCTGCCAGTAGCGTCCCCCCTGCCAGTCGGGATCAGCGAAAATCGCCTGGCGGCCGACTTCATGGAAGGCGATGTTTTGGGCCGAATGATGCGCGGCGGTGGCGATCGGGATGGCGGCGAAAACCGCGTCGGGATAGGTCGCGGCCCATTCCAGCACCTGCATCCCCCCCATCGAGCCACCGATCACGGCGAACAGCCGCTCGATGCCGAGATGCGCGATGAGGCGCCTTTGCGCCCGTACCATGTCGCGGATGGTGATGGGCGGGAAATCGGTGCCCCAGAGCGCCTGGCCGTCGCCCTCTTCGCCGCGCGGGCTGCGCGGTCCGCTTGAGCCCATGCAGCCGCCGAGCACGTTGGCGGAGATC
>JAKCCP010000240.1 GCA_021841985.1 Pseudomonadota bacterium
TCGTCGTCGCGTCGATCACATGGAGGCGCGCCCCCAGCGTCTCGCAATGCATGCCGCGCGGATCATTGATGCCGCCGGTTTCATCGGCGGCGAAGGCGAGCGGCAAAGCGTGGATGGTCAGACGCCCCTCGGAGACGGCGCGGGCGCGGCCCTCGGCGACGATCCGGCGGATATCGGCGGCGGCCACCGGGCGGCCGCCGATCGGCCATTGGACGTTGAAGAGCCGGCTCTCCGGCGCGCCGCAGGAGAGGTTGACGGTCACGTCGCGGAGATGGGTGTCGGCCATGTCCTCGGCCTCGGCGACGCATTTGCGGATCGCCCGCTCGGTCGCGTCGAGATCGACGATGCCGCCATTCCTCACCCCGCGGGCCTGGAGATGGGCGGCGCCGAGCACGCGGAGCGCGCCGTCGCTCTCCACCCGGCCGATGACGCAGACGATCTTGGTCGAGCCGATATCAAGGACGCCGAACGGCCCGGCGCGGTGGGGTCGCGCCCGCGGCGGCGGATCGGGTGGCGCCGGCGGCGTCGGCGGGCGGCCGGAGCCGAGGAAACGCCCGGAAAGATCGTTCATTCGTCCCTCCCGCTCATGTCGGCTTCCCCGGTGCCGCCGCCTCGCCATGCGGCACCGGCGGGGCCTTCCCCGATTCACCCTCCGGCTTGGCCTCCGGGCGCGGGCGCAGGATCAGCCGGTCGGGGGCACGGAGATCGACGGCCGCGAACGGCCGGTCGAGCAGCGCGTGGTCGGTCTGCAAGGCGGCGAGCCGCGCCAGCGCCTCCGCCTCGTGCCCCTCCGGCAACAGCACGTCGGCGCCATTGGCGAGGCGCAGATTCCAGCGCCGCCCGCCGATCCTGACCAAGGCCGCGAGCCGCGCGCGGATCTCCGGATAGCGGTCGAGCAGATCGAGAATGGCGGCGGCATGCGCCGGCGCGTCCGCGCCCACCACCAGCGGCAGCGTCTTGAAATTCGCCACCCCCTCATCGGCGACCTCGCGCCCGGCGCGGTCGATCAGCGCAAAACGCCCCTGCGTCTGCCACACCGCGAACGGCCGCCGCTCGGCAAGGCGGATGACGAGGGTTCCCGGCAGATGCCGCTCGACCGTCGCCTGCTGCACCCAGGCGAGGCTTTCGAGGCGGGCGCGCATGCCGGCGAGCGAGACACCGAGAATGGGATCGCCGGGGGCAACGCCGATGGCGGCGCGGAGCAGCGGCTCCGGCGTATTGCCGCGCCCCTCCACCACCACCGTCCGCACGCGAAGGCCGAGCCGCGCCGACAGCGCATCGGCCCAGGCGGCGCGCGGGGCGAGGCTGTCGCCCCCAGAGTCATACCCCCCAGAGTCATGCCCCCCAGAGTCACGCCCCCCCCGGTCATGTCCCCCAGAGTCATGTCCCCCGGGGTCATGACCCCGGAGCGCGATGACCAGCACGACCAAGGCGCCGAGCGCCCCGCCCGTGAGTGCCAGGCGCCGCAGCGCCCGGCGCCAGCGGCGAAGCAGAAGCTTCCAGCTCGCCGGCCGCTCCCCCGCCGCCCGCCCCTTTGCGCGCGTCAGACGCGACATGCCGCCTGCTCCACCATCCAGGCGCAAAGCGCGGGAAAATCCATGCCGGTGAGGGCCGCTTGCTCGGGCAAGAGCGAGGTCGGGGTGAGGCCGGGCTGGGTATTGACCTCGAGCAGCACCAGGCGGCCGGGCTCGCCGGCGCTGTCGTCGTAGCGGAAATCGGCGCGGCTCGCCCCGCGACAGCCGAGCGCGCGATGGGCGGCGAGTGCTGTCGCCAGCGCTTCCGCGAACGCCGCCGGATGGATCCGGGCCGGGAGCACGTGGCGCGAGCCGCCGGCGGCGTATTTCGCCCGGTAATCATAGAACCCGGCGGCGGGGAGGATTTCGGTGACGGTGAGCGCGCGGTCGCCGAGCACGCCGACGGTGATCTCGCGCCCGGGGATGAATTCCTCGACCAGGGCGCGTTCGCCGAAGCGCCAGTTCGCGGCGATCTCGGCGCGGCGATTATCGCCGGCGGCGACGATCGCGACCCCGACCGAGGAACCCTCCCCGAGCGGTTTCACGACATAGGGCGCGGGCAGCGGGTCGCTGGCTGCGAGTTCGGCGCGGGTCACCACCTTGCCGGCCGCCAGCGGCAGGTTGGCCGCGGCAAACACCCGCCGCGCCGCTTCCTTGTCCATGGCCAGCGCCGAGGCGAGCACGCCGGAATGGGTATAGCGGATGCCGAGCCATTCGAGCACGCCCTGGATCGCGCCATCCTCGCCGAAACGCCCGTGCAGGGCATTGAAAACCACATCCGGGGCGGGGGTGAGGGCGGCGATGACGGCGCCGAGATCGGGCCCGACCTCGATCGGCACCACCGCGAACCCGGCCGCGCCGAGCGCCGCGATGACCTGCCGGCCGGAGACCAGGCTCACCTCGCGCTCGGCCGAAATCCCGCCATGGAGCACCGCGACCCGCGTCATCGCAGCCCCTCCGGCACCCCGAGGCGGCGGATTTCCCAGGCGAGGGCGACGCCGGTCGCGGCCAGAACCCGCGCCCGCACCGTCTCGCCGAGCGCCTCGATCTCGCCCGCCCGCGCGCCGCCGGTGTTGATCAGGAAATTGCAGTGCTGTTCGGAGACTTGCGCCGCGCCGTGGCGAAGGCCGCGGCAGCCGGCGGCGGCGATCAGCTCCCAGGCCTTGAGGGTGCTCTCCCGCGGCGCCGGATTGCGGAAGGTGGAGCCGCCGGTGCGCGCCCGCAGCGGCTGCGTCGCCGCGCGCCGGGCGCGGATCTCGGCCATCCGGGCGGCGATGGCGGTCTTGTCGTCGGGCCGGGCGCGAAGCCGCGCGGCGATCACCACGGCGCCCGCCGGCAGGGCCGCGTGGCGATAGGCGAACGCGAGATCGGCGGCGCCGAGACGGCGGATCTCGCCCCCCGCGAGCACGATATCGGCCCAGTCGAGCACGCTCGCGATGTCGCTCCCGTAGCAGCCGGCATTCATCGCGACGGCGCCGCCGATGGTGCCGGGGATGCCGGCGAGGAATTCGAGCCCGCCGCGCCCGGCATCGAGCGCGGCCTCGGCCAGCGTCGCGTCCAGGACGGCGGCGCCGGCGACGACGCCATCGCCGTCGAAGGCGATTCCGCCGAAGCCGCGCCCGAGCCGGATGACGGCGCCGGGGAGACCACCGTCACGGATGATGACGTTGGAGGCGGCGCCGAGCACGCAAAACGGCATCGCCTCGGGGAGAGCGGCGAGAAGAAGGGCGAGATCCTCGGCATCGAGCGGTCGAAACAGCCATTCCGCCGCGCCGCCGACGCGAAACCAGGTCTGCGGCGCGAGCCCGGCGCCCGGCTGAACCCGGCCCCGAAACCGGGACGGCGGCGCAAAGGGGGCGAGGATTTCGGCCGCCATCATGGCGCCTCCTCTCCCCCCGGGCGGCGATTTTGTGCCGCCTGCAACGCCGCGAGCTGCGCCGGCAGCGCATTCGCCCAGGCGGTGATGGTGCCGGCGCCGAGACACACGACGAAGTCACCCGGCCGGGCGATGGCGTTGACCATCTCGGCGAGGTGCGCGGGCGCCGGCAGCGGCACGACGCTGCGATGGCCGCTGGCGCGCAGACCCTCCACCAGCGCGTCGCGATCGATGCCGGCGATCGGCGCCTCACCGGCGGCGTAGACATCGGCGACGATCACCGTCCCGGCATCGTTCAGCGAGGTGCAGAAATCATCGAACAGAACCTGCAAACGCGAGAAGCGGTGCGGCTGCACCACCGCGACGACATCGCGCGCCCCGGCCTGGCGCGCCGCTTTCAGAACCGCCGCGATCTCCACCGGATGATGGCCGTAATCATCGATGATCGTGATCCCGCCGGCCTCGCCGACGCGGGTGAAGCGCCGCTTGACGCCGCGGAAGGCGGCGAGGGCGCTTTTCAGCGTCGCCTCGGGGATCTCCATCTCGATGCCGATGGCGAGTGCGGCGAGCGCGTTCTGGACATTGTGCCGCCCGAGCATGGGGAGCCGAAACGGGCCGAGGCGGCGGGCGCGATCACGCACCCGGTCGGTCGCCACCACCTCGAAGGTCGCGCCGAGCTTGTCGGCCACCATGCGCTCGGCGCGGATATCGGCCTGCGGCGAAAACCCGTAGGTGATGACGCGATGATCGCCAAGCCGCGGGATCATCTGCTGCACCGCCGGATGATCGACGCAGAGCACCGCGAAGCCGTAGAACGGGATATTGCCGACGAACTGGTCGTAGCCGGCGATCATCGCCTCCGCCGTGCCCCAATGGTCGAGATGCTCGGGATCCATGTTGGTGACCACCGCGACCACCGCCGGCAGGCGGAGGAAACTGCCGTCGCTCTCATCGGCCTCGACCACCATCCACTCGCCGGCGCCGAGTCTTGTGTTGGTGCCGTAAGCGTTGATGATGCCGCCATTGATCACCGTGGGATCGAGCCGGGCGGCCTCGAGCACGGCGGCGATCAGGCTCGTCGTCGTCGTCTTGCCATGCGTGCCGCCGACCGCGATCGACCATCTGAGACGCATCAATTCGGCCAGCATCTCGGCCCGGCGCACCACCGGGATGAAGCGCTGGCGGGCGGCGAGCACTTCCGGATTGTCGCGCCGGATCGCGCTCGAGACCACGACGACGCGCGCCTGCCCGAGATTGTCCGCCGCATGCCCGATCGCGACCGCAATGCCGGCTTCACGCAGGCGCTGGACATTGGCGCTCTCGGCGACGTCGCTGCCCTGGACGCGATAGCCGAGATTGTGCAGCACCTCGGCGATGCCGGACATGCCGATGCCGCCGATGCCGACGAAATGCAGCGTCCCGATGGCGAGCGGCAGCGCCCTCATGGCCGCGCCGCCTCGGCGAGATCGGCAAGGCGTTCGGCGGCGTCGGCCAGCCCGCGCTTCGCCGCCGCCATGCCGGCGAGGCGCTCCGGATCGGCGAGCAGGGCCGCGAGCAGGGCGGCAAGCCGCTCGGGCACGAAATCGCGCTCGGCGACGGCCACCGCGCCGGCGCCAAAGGCGCGCGCATTGGCGCTCTGGTGATCGTCGATCGCGCCCGGCAGCGGCACCAGGATCGCCGGGCGCCCGATCACCGCGAGTTCGGCAAGCGTCGAGGCACCGGCGCGGGCGATGACGAGATGGGCACGCGCGAGACGCGCCGGGATATCGGTGAAGAACGGCGCGCATTCGGCGCTGATCCCGGCCTCGCGATAGGCGGCGGCGACGCGGGGCAGATCCTCTTGCCGGCATTGCTGGGCGAGGGCGAGGCGGGCGCGGAGCGACGGCGGCAGGGCGACGAGGGCGGCGGGCACGACATCGCTCATCACCCGCGCGCCGAGCGAGCCGCCGAGCACCAGAAGCCGGATCCCCCCGTCCGCGAGCGGCGGCGCATAGGGCGTATCGGCGCAAGCGGCGATCGCCGGGCGCACCGGATTGCCGGTCACGACGGTCGCCGTCCCCGCCGGGATCGATCGCGTGTCGGGGACGCTCAGCGCCAGCCGCGCGGCGAAGCGGGCGAGAAACCGGTTGGCGCGCCCGAGCACCGCGTTCTGTTCGTGCAGAATGACCGGAACACGCCGCGAAAGACTTCGGCTCGCGAGCACCGGGGCGATCGCCGGATAGCCGCCGAACGCGACCAGAGCCGCCGGGCGCAGGTCACGGAGTGCCCGGCGCGCGACGAAAAACCCGGCGAGCAGCTTCAGCGCGCCGGCGATGGCGCGGCCAAACCCACGCCCGGCGATGCCGCCGCCGGGAATGACGAAACGCTCACGCGCGGCGAACACGCTGTCGGCGCCGATCTTGGTGCGCGCGTCGGAAAACAGAACGACGCGCCTTCCGCGCCGGATCAGCGCCGCCGCCAGCGCCTCGGCGGGGAAAAAATGTCCCGCCGTGCCGCCGGCGGCCAGCACGATCGGGGAGAGCGCCGGCGCACCCATCACCGCGCCCCCCTCATGATCATCCCCCTCATGGCCCATCACCGTGATGGCGCCGGCGGGTCAGCGCGAGCAGCATCCCCATCCCGAGCGCGACCGCGAGCACCGAGGAGCCGCCATAGGAAATGAACGGCAGCGTCATGCCCTTGGTCGGGATGAGGTGCAGCGAGGACGCCATGTTGACGAAGGCCTGCAAGCCGAAACTGGCGAGCAGCCCGGAAGACGCGAGGATGGTGAACAGATCCCGCTCACCGATGAGGCGCAACAGGCCGCGCACGACGATGAACGCGAAAACGCCGAGCAAGGCCGTGCATATGACGAGGCCGAATTCCTCGCCGGCGACCGCGAAGACGAAATCGGCATGGGCGTCGGGCAGGATGTCCTTGATCCGCCCCTCGCCCGGGCCACGCCCCCAGAGCCCGCCATTGCCGAAGGCCTCGAGCGCGGTCGTGACCTGATAATGATCGCCCTTGCCGGGATCGAGAAAGCGCGAAACCCGGCTGTGGACATGCGGAAACAGGAAATACGCGGCAACGCCGGCGCCGCTCATCGCGGCGAGCCCAACCCCGACCAGGAAAAGATTGAGCCCGCCGAGATAGAGCTGGGCGAGAAACACCGCCGTGATCACCGCGAGCATGCCGATATCGGGCTGTGACTTGAGGAGCAGCGCGATCACCGCATAAACCCCGGCGGCGAGCATGAGCCCGGGAAAACGCGGCCGGCGCGCGCCCTCGGCGATCAGCCAGGCCGCGATCACCGCGAAACAGGGTTTCAAAAACTCGCTCGGCTGGAGCGACATCCCGGGCAAGGCGATCCAGCGCCGCGCGCCCTTGATCTCGACCCCCTTGATCAGGGTGAGGGCGGTGAGCAGCAACGCGATGATCCCGCCGATCAGCGCCAGACGCCGCACGCCGCGCGGAGAAAACAGCGAGACCATGCCGACGGTCGCCGCGGCCAGGGCGAGAAACACCACCTGCTTCAGCATCAGCGTGTCATGCGCCTCGCCGATGCGTTCCGCGACCGCCGGGCTCGCCGCCAGCATCATCACATAGCCGGCGCCGATGAGCACGCCGAGGGCGAGCAGCGTCCAGCGGTCGATGGTCCACCACCAGCGGCCGAGGAGCGAGGTATCGGCGCGCGAGAGAGCCGGCATCAGCGCCCCTCCCCGTCCGCCAGCGCCGCGACCAGCGCGCGAAACGCCTCGCCGCGGGCCTCGAAATTCGCGAATTGGTCGAAGCTCGCGGAGGCCGGCGAGAGCAGCACCACGGCGCCCTCCGCGCGCGCGGCGGCAAAGGCCGCCGGCACCGCCGCCGCCAGGGTGCCGACGAGACGATGGGCAACGCCGTGCCGCGCCAGCGTCTCGGCGAATTGCGGCGCATCGCGCCCGATCAGCAGCGCCTCGCTGACGCGCGGAAACAGCGGCGCCAGGCTCGCGATGCCGCCGGCCTTGGCGATGCCGCCGGCGATCCAGACGATCCGCTCATGGCAGGCGAGCGCCCGCGCCGCCGAGGCCGCGTTGGTTGCCTTGCTGTCATTGATGAAGAGAACGCCGGCGATTTCGGCGATCCGCTCGGCGCGGTGCGGCAGACCGGGATAGCTCGCGATTCCCGCCGCGATCGCCGCGCGCGGGACAGCGAGTGCCCGCGCGAGCGCGGCGGCGGCGGCGGCGTTTTGCGCGTTATGCGCCCCCGGCAAGGCGCGCGCCTGAGAGAGATCGGCGAGCACGCCGTCCTGGTCACGCAGCCTTCCGCCTTCGAGACGGATATCGGCGCCATCCCGATTAGCGCCCGAGATTCGGACGATTCCGGGACCGCTCAGCGAATCGGCCAGCGCCCGGCTGTCATCGTCATCGATGCCGATCACCGCCCAATCCGCCGCCTCCCGGCGCGCGAAAATCGCCCGCTTGGCGGCGATATAGCCGGCCATGTCGCCATGCCGGTCGAGATGATCGGGCGAGAGATTGAGCATTGCCGCCGCATCGAAGCGGAGGCGCGCGATTCGCTCCAAGAGGTAAGATGACATTTCGAGGACGTAAACGCCGCGATCGGGCAAAAATGGCAGGGCGAGCGCCGCCGGGCCGAGATTGCCGCCGGCGGCGACCGAAACGCCGGCGCCCGCGAGGATGTGGGCGAGCAGGGCGGTGGTCGTCGATTTGCCGTTGGTGCCGGTGATGCCGACGAACTTCGCCGCCGAGCCGGAGGCGCGCACGGCGCGATAGAGAAATTCGACATCGCAAAGGATCGGCACGCCGGCGGCCAGAAACGCCGCCGCCACCGGATGCGGTGCCGGCAGGCGATGCGGGATCCCGGGCGAGAGCAGCAAAGCGTCCACGCCCGAAGGCGCCAACGGGGCGACCGCGATCCCCTGCGCCATCGCCTCCGCCCGCGCCGCTTCCTGATCGTCCCACGCCGTCACCTCGGCACCCATCGCCGCGAGGCTGGCGGCCGCAGGCAGGCCGTTCCGCCCAAGCCCGAGGACGGCCACTCGCTGGCCGGTGAAAATTTTCGCAAATCCGCTCATCTGATCTTCAACGTCGCGAGGCCGACGAGGGCGAGGATCATCGAGATGATCCAGAAACGAATGACGATGGTCGCCTCCGCCCAGCCTTTTTTCTCGAAATGATGGTGCAACGGCGCCATCAGGAACACGCGGCGGCCGGTGCGCTTGAACCAGAACACCTGCACGATCACCGAAAGCGTTTCGACGACGAACAACCCGCCGACGATGGCGAGCACGAACTCATGCTTGGCCGCGACCGCGACCGCGCCGAGCGCGCCGCCGAGCGCGAGGCTGCCGGTATCGCCCATGAACACCGCCGCCGGCGGCGCGTTGAACCAGAGAAAGCCGAGCCCCGCCCCGATCAGCGCCGAGCAGAACACGGCCAGCTCACCAACCCCCAGAACATGATGAAGCTGGAGATAATCGGCGAAGACGCGGTTGCCGACGAGATAGGTGATGAGCCCGAAGACGCCGGCGGTGATGATCGTCGGCACGATCGCGAGCCCATCCAGCCCGTCGGTCAGATTGACCGCGTTCGATGCCCCCATCATCACCAGGGCGCCGAACAGCGGAAAGAAAACACCGAGCGGGATCAACGCCTCCTTGAAGAGCGGCAGGGTGACGCCACTGCCGAGCGGCGGGCGCGTGAGCAGCATGAACGCGGTCGCGGCGAACAGGCCGAGCCCCGCCTGGCCGAGCAGCTTCAGCCGCCCGGGAAGGCCGCGCGCATTGCGCTTGCTGAGCTTCAGATAATCATCGGCAAAGCCGAGCGCGCCGTAGCCGAGCGTCAGCGCCATCACCACCCAGACATAAGGATTGCCGAGATCGGCCCACAGCAGCGTCGAGATGATGAGGGCGACGAGGATCAGAACGCCGCCCATCGTCGGCGTCCCTTTCTTCGCGACCAGATGGCTCGCCGGCCCGTCATCGCGGATCGGCTGGCCCTGCCCCTGCACCGCTTTCAGCCAGCGAATGAGGCCGGGGCCGATGATGAAGCTCACGACCAAGGCGGTGAGACACGCGGCACCCGAGCGGAAGGTGAGATAACGGAGCAGATTGAACAGGATGAAATGCTCGGCATAAGGCCGCGTCAGCGTGTACAGCATCAGCGTGCCTCCCGGGCAAGAGCGTCGATCACCAGAGACATGCGGCTGCCGAGGCTCCCTTTCACCAAAACGACGTCGCCGGCCCGGAGACGCGCGAGCAGACGCGGCGCCAGCGCCGCCGAATCCGGGGCGTGCGCGCCGCGCGAGCCGGCGGGGATGGCAGCGAACAGCCCGGCCATCAATGGCCCGGCGGTGAAGACCAGATCCGCGTCGGCGGCAGCCTCGGCGGCCAGCGCCGCGTGCTCGTCCGGGCCGGCATCGCCGAGTTCCAGCATGTCGCCGAGCACCGCGATCCGGCGCGCGCCGTTATGCCGGCCGAGCACGGCGAGGGCCGCGCGCACCGATGCCGGCGAGGCATTGTAACTCTCATCGATCAGCGTGATCTCGCCCGAAGGGAGGCGCAATTGCCGCCGCGCGCCGCGCCCGGCGAGGCCGGCGAAACCGGCGAGCGCCGCCGCCCCCGCAGCAGGGTCGAAGCCCGAGGCGAAGACGGCGGCCAGGGCGGCCAGGGCATTCACCGCCATGTGCCGCCCGGGAACGCCGAGGCGAAACGAAATCTCCCGCCCGCCGATCACGGTCGTCACCTCGCTCCCGAGGGCGTCGCCGGCGAAAGCGAGCAGCGGCACCTCGCCCGCGCCGCCGAAGGTGATCACCCGGCGCCCGCCGGCAAATTCCAGGAGCCGCGGCAGGAACGCGCTTTCGGCCGGCAGGATCGCCACCCCCTCGGGCAGCAAGCCCTCGAGCAGCGCGGCTTTTTCGCGCGCGATGGCCTCCAGACTGCCGAGAGGGCCGAGATGGGCGGGCGCGATCGCGGTGATGATCGCCACATGCGGGCGGGTGATGCGGGCCAGCGGCGCGATCTCGCCGGCATGGTTCATGCCGATTTCGATCACCGCAGCACCGGCATCGGCGGGCAGACGCGCGAGCGTCAGCGGCACCCCCCAATGGTTGTTATAGGAGGCCTCGGCGGCGTGGACGCCGGTTTGGCCGGCGAGAACGACGCGCAGCATTTCCTTGGTCGAGGTCTTGCCGACGCTGCCGGTGACGGCGATGATTTTCGCGCCCGAGCGCACCCGGCCATAGGCGCCGAGCGCGGTGAGCCCGGCGAGCGTGTCCCCGACCACCAGCAGTGGCGCATCCGCCGGCAGACCGGGCGGGACATGATCGACCATCGCCCCGGCAGCGCCGCGCTGGAGCGCATCGAGAACGAAATCATGGCCGTCGCGCTGATCGCGGAGCGCGACGAAGAGATCGCCGGGCGCGAGACGGCGGCTGTCGATGGCGACACCTTCGGCCGCGAACGCCGTCCGCCTTCGTCCCGCCGTCGCCAGCACCAGATCCTCGGCACTCCAAAGCGTGGTCATGCCGCGCCCCCGAGCAAATCACGGATCACCGCGGCGTCGTCGAAGGGGATGGTCGCGGCGCCGATGATCTGCCCCTGTTCATGGCCCTTGCCGGCAACGACCAGGAGATCGCCCGGGCCGAGCCCCTCGATCGCGGCGGCGATGGCGGCGCGGCGGTCACCGATCTCGGCCGCCGCCGGGCAGACGGCGCGGATCGCGGCGCGGATCGATGCCGGATCCTCGCTCCGCGGATTGTCGTCGGTGATGATCACGCGATCGGCGAGACGGGCGGCGACCTCGCCCATCAGCGGGCGCTTGCCGCGATCACGGTCGCCGCCGGCGCCGAACACCACCCCGAGCTTGCCGGTGGCATGCGGCCGGAGCGCCGCCAGAACCCGCGCCAGCGCGTCCGGCGTGTGGGCGTAATCGACATAGATCGCGGCGCCATTGGCGAGCCGCGCGACCCGCTCCATCCGCCCGCGCACGCCGGCGAGATGCGGCAGCGCCGAAAGCGCGTCATCGGTGCCGAGGGCCATCGCGAGCGCCGCCGCGAGCAGCGCGTTTTCCGCCTGGAAACGCCCGGCGAGGGCGAGCCGGAGGGTCTGGCGCGCGCCCTCGGCGCGGATCACGATCTCCTGGCCGTCGGGACGCGGGGTGACCGTCTCGAGCGCGATCGCATCCCCGCCCTCACCGACGCCGAGGAGACGAAGGCGGCGCCGCGCCGCAAGGGCGGCGAGGGCGTCGCGGCTTGCGCGCTCGAGCCCGGTCGCGAACGCCACCGGCGCGCCCTCGGGCAGCAAGTCCGCGAACAGGCGAAGCTTGGCGGCGCGATAGGCTTCCATGTCGCGGTGATAATCGAGATGGTCGCGGGTGAAATTGGTGAACGCCCCGGCGGCGAAGCGCGCGCCGTCGAGCCGGTGCTGATCGAGCCCGTGCGAGGAGGCCTCCATGGCGAGATGGCTGACCCCGGCATCCGCCAGCGCGGCAAGCGTTGCCGCCAGCGCCACCGGATCCGGGGTGGTGAGGCTCGGGCCGGGCGGAAAACCGGGCGCTTGCAACCCGAGCGTGCCGAGGCTCGCCGCTCGCAGCCCGGCGCGGGCCCAGATCTCGCGGAGAAAATTCACCACGCTGGTCTTGCCGTTGGTGCCGGTGACGGCGACCACGGTGGCCGGCTGCCGCGAGCCCGCGAGGCGAGACGCGATCAGGGCGAGGGCGCGGCGCGGCACCGCAGCGCGGAGCAGCGGCGC
>JAKCCP010000026.1 GCA_021841985.1 Pseudomonadota bacterium
TCTTGGCACGAGGCGAGCGTGAAGCGCCGGCCATCGAAGGCAAACACCGCCCGCCCGGTGACCAGCGCCTGCGCCGTGCCGCGGCGGAAATGCCCGGGCGGCGAGATGCCGGGGGCGGAGACGAAGGCGACGCGCGGGACCAGGACGCGCGGGGAATGCTCCTCGCGGAACAGGATCGTGCGCGGCGTCATCAGATACATGAAGGCGGAGCCGAAACTTCCCGGAAACCGTGCCTCGCTGCCCGGCCATTCGCCGGTGCCGATGAGGTTGATGTTGGCCTCGCCATCGATCTCGCCGCCGCCCAGGAAAAAAAGATCGATCCTTCCTTGGCCAGTGAGATCGAAGAGTTCCCGCGTCCCCTCGCTGAACGGATTGCCGCTGGTCTTGTGCAAAAGCGAGAGCCGCGCCTCATGGCCGAGCGTCTTGACCAGAAAGCAAGCGGCGGCGGGGATCGGGCTCGCCGCGCCGACCGCGATATGGCGCGCCGGGGGGGCTGCGGGGTCGAGGATCAGCCGCGCGAGGGTGGATGCGAGAAATTCCTCAGGCGCGATTTTCTCGCCATTTGCCGCGATGATCGCCATCATGCCGGCGCATACTCGGCCATCAGGCGCTGTTCGAGGAAGGCGGCAAACCCCTCGGCGCTGCGCGCGGCGCGGGCATAATCGCGCAGAACCGCGGCCTCGGCGGGATATTCATCGAGGAGCGCGAGCGGGGAGGCGCCGCGCGGCGCGGGCGCGATGCCGGTGACATAGGCGGCGCTGATGACGCCGGGGGCGAGACGCTCATCCTCCAGCATGTCGCCACTGATCCGCCGCTCGACGCTGACGAAAGAATCGCGCGCGGCATGCGCCATGGTCGCGAGTTCCCGCCGCCGCCCGACCCAGACATTGCCCGCCTCATCGGCGAGCGCCGCGTGAAACAGCGCGAAATCGGGCCTGACCGCCGGGATCAGCAGGATCGGATCGGGCTCGGCGGCGAAGGGATTGTCGATCACCCGCCAATCCGGGCGATGGGCGAGCACGTCACTCCCGAGCACGCCACGCAGCGGCATGAAGGGGACGCCCTTTTCGGCGGCTTGCAGCGCGGTGTGGATCGCCGGACACGTGGCGTCACGCACGATCAGGGTGCCGGCGGCGAGAGCGGCGGTGAAACGCGGCGCGGTGCCGGCCTCGCCGAGGCTGACGGCGGAGGTCTCGATCTCGGCGACACATCCCGCCCCGATCAGAAGATCGGCGAGCAACCCGCCGACCGGGACGCAAAACAGGCGCAACCCACGCGCGCGCCGCCGGATCAGCGCCAGCGTGAGCGCGACCGAGCCCAGCGAATTATCCGGCGGCAGCGCGATCAACGCGCCATCGGGCACACGAGCGGCGAGATCATCGGGCGAAAGCGCTCCGGCCATGGTTTCCTCCTGCATCGATGAGGACAAGTGAAGCACTTCTTTTTCTGAAGAAAAAGAAGCAAAAAGACTTTCTTCCCGTTGCGCGGTGCCTGCGGCACCGCGCGTGATCGGCAAAGGGATAGAAGTTTTTTTGGTTCTTTTTTTACAAAAAAGAACAAACTTCAACTGCGGGCGACAAAGTCTTCGAGCCAATGGATGGTGTAATCGCCGGCGGCAAACTCTTTGTCCCGCACGATGCGCTGGTGCAGGGGCAGCGTCGTCTTGATGCCGTCGATGACGAATTCGTCGAGCGCGCGGGCGAGGCGGGCGATGGCCTCGGGCCGGCTCGGCGCGTGCACGATCAGCTTGGCGACCAGGCTGTCGTAATAGGGCGGCACGACATAGCCGGCATAAAGCGCCGAATCGACCCGCACGCCGGGCCCGCCGGGGGGGTGAAAGACATTGACCCGCCCCGGGGTGGGCGCGAAACTCACCGGATCCTCGGCGTTGATCCGGCATTCGATGGCGTGGCCGGAAAAGCGGATATCCGCTTGCGTGTAGCCGAGCGGCTCGCCGGCGGCGAGGCGGATTTGTTCCTGCACCAGATCGACGCCGGCGATCGCTTCGCTGACCGGGTGCTCGACCTGGAGCCGCGTATTCATTTCGATGAACGCGAATTGCCCGTCCTGATAGAGGAATTCGAGCGTGCCGGCGTTACGATAGCCGAGCTGGGCGAGCGCCGACGTCACCCGCGCGCCGAGCGCATCGCGCGCCGCGGCGTCGAGCGCCGGCGAGCCGGCCTCTTCGAGCAGCTTCTGATGGCGGCGCTGGAGGCTGCAATCGCGCTCGCCGAAATGGACGACATTCCCATGCGCATCGGCCAGCACCTGCAATTCGATATGGCGCGGGCGGTCGAGATATTTCTCGATATAGACCTGGTCATTGCCGAAGGCGCTGGCCGCTTCGGTGCGCGCGACCCGCCACGCCTCCTCAAGCTCGCCTTCGCTGGCCGCGACCTTCATCCCGCGCCCGCCGCCGCCGGCCGCCGCCTTGATCAGCACCGGATAGCCGATCCGCCCGGCGACCGCGCGCGCCTCTCCGAGATCGGCGATGGCGCCGTCCGAGCCCGGCACCAGCGGCACGCCGAGCCCGGCCATCGCCGTCTTGGCGGCGATCTTGTCGCCCATCATGCGGATATGCGCCGGCGCCGGCCCGATGAAGGTGAGGCCATGCGCCTCCACCATCTCGGCGAAGCGGGCGTTTTCGGAGAGGAAGCCATAGCCGGGATGGATCGCATCCGCGCCGGTGATGGCGGCGGCCGAGAGAATCGCCGGGATGTTGAGATAGCTGTCGCGAGCACTCGGCGGGCCGATGCACACACTCTCATCGGCGAGCCGGACATGCATCGCGGTGGCATCGGCGGTGGAATGGACGGCGACCGTCGGGATGCCGAGTTCGCGGCAGGCGCGCTGGATGCGGAGCGCGATCTCGCCGCGATTGGCGATCAGGATTTTGTGGAACGAAGCCATCTCAGGCGAGGATCAGCAGCGGCTCGCCGAACTCCACCGGCGCCCCGGCGGCGACGAGAATGCGGCTCACGGTCCCCGCTTTCGGCGCCTTGATCTGGTTGAAGGTCTTCATCGCCTCGATCAGCAGCAGGGTCTGCCCGGCCTCCACCGTCTGCCCGACGGTGACGAAATTCGCCGCCCCCGGCTCGGGCGCGAGATAGGCGATCCCGACCATCGGGCTCAGGACGGCGCCGGGATGCTTGGCCGGATCCTCGGGCGCGGCGGCAGGCGGGGCGGACGCTACGGCGCCGGCGGGCGCGGCGGCCTGGGCCAGCATCGCGACCGGCGCCGGCGCGCGCTTGATGCGGATGCGGCGGTCCTGCTCGGCGATCTCGATCTCGGTCAGGCCGGTCTCGCCGAGGATCGCGGCGAGCAGGCGGATCGCCGCCGGATCGAAGGGCAATTCGCTCATTCCGCCTCCTCCTGGAGCAATTCCGCGATCGCTTGCAGCGCGAGCGCGTAGCCGCGCGCGCCAAAGCCGCAAATCAGGCCGTTCGCCGCCTCGGACGTGTAGCTGTGGTGGCGATAGGGCTCGCGGCGGTGGATATTGGTCAGATGCACCTCGACGATCGGGCAGTCGAGGGCGAGCAGCGCGTCCATCAGCGCGATCGAGGTATGCCCGTAGCCGGCCGGGTTGATGATCACCCCGGCGGCGCGGTCGCGGCATTCCTGGACCCAGGAAATCAGCTCCCCCTCACCGTTGGTCTGGCGAAAATCAATCGCGAGATCAAGCGCTTCCGCGACTTCGGCGCAGAGCGCCTCGACATCGTCGAGGGTCGCGGCGCCGTACAGCGCGGGCTCGCGGGTGCCGAGGAGATTGAGGTTGGGGCCGTTGAGCACGGCGATCAGCGGTCTCTTCATGCCGGCGGCAGTAGCATGAACCGCGTCCCCGCTCCACCCATGCGCATCGAAAATGCCGGCAAGGGCGCCAAAACCCCTTGCGCCGCGGGGGGGAGGGGTCTATGTGCCGCTCCCACGCAGCAACGCACGTGCCTCTAACCTTAGTGGTTACGCAACGACGTCAAGCGTTCTGGCAATCGTCTGGTCGCTGGTTCGTTCGACCGTTTCGCAACTCCGCCCGCCGTTTCGCAATAGACGGGCGCCTGTTTTTCCGGGGAGGCACGGTGCCATGACGCCGAAGATCGCCCGCTATTTGTCCGAGATCCAGCCGGCGGCGCCGTGCCTGGTCGTCGATGTCGATCGCGTCGAGGAGAATTACCGCGCGCTTCGCGCCGCCCTCCCGCTCGCGCGCATCTATTACGCCGTCAAGGCCAATCCGGCGCGCCCGATCCTGGAGCGCCTGGCGCGGCTGGAGAGCGCGTTCGACGCGGCGAGCTTCGAGGAGGTCGCCGCCTGTCTTGCCGCCGGCGCGGCACCAGAGGCGATCAGCTTCGGCAACACCATCAAGAAAGCGAGCGCCATCGCCGCCGCGCATCAAGCCGGGGTTTCGCTCTACGCCTTCGATTCGGCCGAGGAGCTGGAAAAAATCGCCCGCTGCGCGCCGGGAAGCCGGGTCTATTGCCGCATTCTGGTCGCCAATGACGGCGCCGACTGGCCGCTTTCGCGCAAATTCGGCACCAGCGTCGCACAGGCACGCAGGCTGATGCTGCGCGCCGCCGATCTCGGGCTCGACCCCTACGGGCTCTCCTTTCACGTCGGCAGCCAGCAGAAGCACGGCGCCGCCTATGAGGCGGCGATCGGGCAGGTCGCGATGCTGTTCACCGATCTCACCGAGCGCGGGGTCGATCTCCGCATGCTCAATCTCGGCGGCGGCTTCCCGATCCCCTATCGCGAGGCGGTCCCCGGGATCGACCATTTCGCGCGGGCCATCATGCGGGCGCTGACCCGGCATTTCGGCAACGCCCTGCCCGATATCGTCATCGAGCCCGGGCGCTTCGTGGTCGGCGATGCCGGCGCGGTGCGGAGCGAGGTGGTTCTGGTCAGCCGGCGCGACCCGGAAAGCCCGCTGCGCTGGGTCTATCTCGATGTCGGGCGCTTCGGCGGGTTCGCGGAAGCCGAGGGCGAGGCGATCCGCTATGCCATCGCGACCCCGCATGACGGCGGCGCGACCGGCCCCGTCGCGATCGCCGGGCCGACCTGCGACGGCGCCGATATTCTCTATGAGAAGGCCGACTACCGCCTGCCGCTCGCGCTCGCCAGCGGCGACGCCGTCACCCTGCTCGCGACCGGCGCCTATGTCAGCACCTATGCGAGCCAAGGCTTCAACGGCTTCGCGCCCCTGGCCGAACATTACATCTGAGCCCTCGATATCCGCACGTCCACCGGCGAGCGCCTGCTCGCCGGTGCCGCGAGATGCTCGATAAATGATTATATCGTATAATTATTTGTCATAGCTTTGTCATAAAAGTTTCTTCATTATAGTCACGAAACCGCGAGATCAGACGACTAGGGTCCGCGTGCCTTAGGCCCGGCATCGCCGGGTCGCAACCCGCGCGATGGACCTCATGATTCGAACGCATCTTTCTTCTCGGCGCCGTGTCCGGCGCTGGTCTTTGCTCGTCATGACCGCTCTTGCCGCTGGCAGCCTTCTTCCCTTGCCCGCCCGCGCCCAGCAAGCGAGCAGCGACGGATTGGATGCCGTCGAGCAGCAGATCCAGGATCTGCAAAAACAGCTCAAGGAACTCCGCAAGCAGCTCGCCGCCGAGGCCAAAGCCAAGGCGGCCGCCGCCGCGAAAGCGAAAGCGGCCGAAGCGGCGGCGCCGAGCAATGCCGCCGTCGCGCCGGGCGGCGGGCCGGGCACCGCCGCCAAGGGGGTCGCGACCGCCCCCCTCGCCACTGGCCAGCTCCAGGCCCAGGGCGGGACGCCGCCGCTGGTGCCGCAGCAAGTGCCGCCCAACATCGCGCCACCCGCGGCGGGCGGCACCACCGTCAACCCGGTGCCGCCGCCGGCGTTTTCCGACCAGGTGCCGATCACCGAGGTGCCGCCGCCGCCGGGCGCCGATTCGCTCTCCTCGGCGAGCCCGGCGATCCTGACCCAGATGGCGCCCGGCTATTCGCTGCGCGTCGGCGGGCTCAGCATCACGCTCGGCGGCTATGTCGAAGCGGCGTCGATCTATCGCAACCATGACGAAACCGCCGGCGTCAATTCCGGTTTCGGCACCGCCATCCCGATGCCCAATACGCCGCAATACCACATGCCCGAATTCCGCATGGACGGCCGCCAGAGCCGCTGGGCGGCGCTGGCCCAGGGCAATGTCTCCGACAGCATCTCGGTCGCCGCCTATCTCGAGGGCGATTTTCTCTCCGCCGCGCCGACCGCCAATTCGATCCAGAGCAGCAGCTATAACCCGCGCTGGCGGCTCTATTACGCCCAGATCGACGATTCGGATAACGACCTGCACGCCGTGTTCGGCGAGATCTGGTCGCTCATCGTGCCCTTCAAGACCGGCATGGTGCCGCGCCAGGAACTCATCCCGATCGATGTGGACGCGCAATACGTCGTCGGCTTCGGCTGGACCCGCAATCTCGGCCTGCGCCTGGTCAAGAGCTTCGACGACAATATCTTCAATGTCGGCCTCTCCGTCGAGAATCCGCAAAGCGTCTATTATGTCGGCCCCAACGGCACCGGCGTTCCCGGCACCACGAGCTTTCAATTCCCTGGCGGTCCGGTCTATTTCTCCGGCACCAATTATACCGTCGATGCCGCGCCCGACGTGGTCCTCAAGGGCACGGCCGATCCCGGCTTCGGCGGCCATTACGAACTCTATGGCCTCGGCCGCTGGATGCAGGACCGCACCAGCCTCGGCAATGGCGGGCAGAACCACGTGGTGCCGGCCGGCGGCATCGGCGGCACCGCGCTCTATTCCTTCTTTGACCAGTACCTCGACCTTTATACCTCCTTCCTCGCCGGCTACGGCATCGGCCGCTACACATCGTCCGGCCTGCCGGATGCAACGGTCGGGCGCAATGGCGCGCCGGTGCCGATCCCCGGCGAGCAATTGCTGCTCGGCGCGATCGGCCATCCGACCGATGCCATCGACATCTACAGCTATATCGGCCGCGAGCAGGAGCAATCGGCGAGCTTCGCCAGCGCCGGCAAAGGGTATGGCTATGGCAGCGTGCTTTATTCCAATGCCGGTTGCGATATCCAGAACAACCCGACCTGCGCCGCCAATACCTCGGGCGTCACCGAGGGCACGATCGGCGCCTGGTGGCGGTTCCTGGAAGGCAAGAGCGTTGGCGTGTTCCTGCTCGGCCCGCAATACGAATATCTGCGCCGCGATACCTTCCAGGGAATCGGCGGCGCGCCCAAGGTGAACGAGCAGATTTATATGCTGAGCTTCCGCTATTATCCTTTCCAGTAGCGTCGCCACGGCGCCGATGGGGCGGGCGTTGCGTTTGCCCCACCGGCGGCCTATGGCCGGGGCATGGCAACGAAACCACCCCGCTCCGGCACCGCCTGATGCGCATTCTGTTCATCTCGGCCAACCGCATCGGCGATGCGGTGATCACCACCAATGTGCTGGATCACCTGATCCGGGCGTACCCGAAGGCGCGCATCACCATCGTCTGCGGCGGGGTCGCGGCCGGGGTGTTCGCGCGCATGCCCAACCGCGAGCGCACCCTCATTCTCGACAAGCGCCCCTATGATCTCCACTGGCTCGCTCTCTGGCGCCAGGTGGTCGGGACGCGCTGGGATCTGGTGGTCGATTTCCGCCGCTCGCTGATTTCGTATCTGGTGTGGACGCGAAAGCGGGCGCTCAAGCCGCGCCTCTCGATCGGGCGCAAGCACGAGCAATTCGCCGCGGCCTTGGGGATCAGCCCGGCGCCGCTGCCGGTCGTCTGGGTAAACGACGCCGATCGCGCCCGCGCGGCGGCGCTCTTGCCCGCCGACCGTCCGGTGATCGGCTTCGGGCCGACCGCGAACTGGCCGCCGAAAGCCTGGCCGGCGGCGCATTTCGCGGCGCTCTTTCAGCGTCTCGCCGCCGAGCGTCTGCCGGGCGCGGTGGCGGCGGTGTTCGCCGGGCCGGGCGAGGCGGAGCGGGCGATGGCGGCGCCGCTGCTGGCGCTTCTGCCCGAGGCGATCGATCTTCGCGGCCAGCTCAGCCTCGCCGAGGCCGCCGCCTGTCTGCAACGCTGCGCGCTCTATGTCGGCAATGACAGCGGCCTCATGCATCTCGCCGCCGCCGCCGGCGTGCCCACCGTCGGGCTCTGCGCGACCACGCGCGACCGCGCCGCCGAAATGGCGCCGGCCGGGCGTTATGCCGATTGGGCGCTCGGCGAGAGCGAGGAAATGGCCGATCTCTCGGTCGAGACGGCATTTGCTACGGCGCTCCGGCTGATGGCGGACGCGGCTACGGCTTGAGGGCGAGCGCCGCGACCAGACGGTCGAATGCCGCGCCGGGGAGACCGAGGCGAAGCCAGCGCGGCTGCGCGGCAAAGCGGCGCACCAGAATCCCGGCGGCGCCGAGATGGTCGAACACCGAAGCCGCGTCGGCGCTTTCGGCGAGGCGGAAAAGCGACGTGCCGCCGCGCGGGGTGAGGCCGGCGGCGGCGAGCGCGGCATCGAGCCGGGAAGCGTCACCGGCGAGCCGCGCCGCCATCGCCGCGCGCCAGGCGGCATCTTCGAGCGCCAGGGTTCCGATCGCGATCGCGGCACCGCTGACCGGCCACGGGCCGAGGGCGGCGCGAAGCCTTGGCGCGAGGCTTGCCGGGGCAAGCGCGAAGCCGAGCCGGAGCCCGGCGAGCCCGCTCGCCTTGCCGAACGAGCGCAGCACGATGACGCCGCGCGCGGGAAATAGTGGCGCGAGCGAGACGCCGTCGGGCGCGAAATCGGCGAACGCCTCGTCCGCCACCAGCCAGCCGCCGCGCGCGGCCAAGGGGGCGGCGAAGGCGCGGAGTTCCGCCGCCGCGATCATCCGCCCGTCGGGGTTGTTGGGGTTGCACAGCACGACCACCTCCGCCGCCGCCGCGTCGGCGAGGGTCGCGACCTCCCGCACATGATGCCCCGCCGCGCGCCAGGCGAATCCGTGCTCGGCATAGGTCGGCGCGAGCACCGCGACGCGCGACCGCGGGCGAAGGAGCGGCAAGAGGCCGATCAGCGCCTGCGAGCCGGCGCAAGCGACCACGAGGCCGCGATCGGCAAGGCCATAGGCGCGCGCCGCCGCCGCTTCGAGCGCGCTCAAGGCCTCCGGCTCGGGAAGCCGGGTGAGATGATCCTCGGCAAGCCTCGGTACCGGGTAGGGATAGGGATTGATCCCGGTCGAGAGATCGAGGAACGGCGCCGGCGCGCGCGGGAACAGGCGGCGCAGCTCCCCGAGCCGGCCGCCATGGACCGGCGGCGCCTCTTGGCCGCTCATCGCCGACCCGCCATGAAAGCCCCGCGATGCGCGATCATCTCACCCTCCTTGCCGCCGGCCTGATCCTCGAGGCCGCGTTCGGCTATCCGGCCCCGCTTTACCGCCGCATCGGCCATCCCGTCACCTGGATCGGCGCGCTGATCGCGGCCCTCGAGCGGCGCCTCAACCGCGCGACCCTCGCGCCGGCATGGCGCCGGGCGCTGGGCGCGCTGACGCTGGCGCTGGTGCTGCTCGCCGCCGTGCTCCCGGCTCTTGCGCTCGCCGGACTCGGCCATCGCTTGTTTCCCGGCATCATGGGTGATCTCGTGCTCGGTCTCGCCGCCTCGACGCTGTTTGCCGCGCGCAGCCTCCACCAACATGTCGGCGCCGTCGCCGCGGCCCTCGCGCGCGGCGGGATCGCCGGCGGGCGGGCGGCGGTTGCGCATATCGTCGGGCGTGACCCCGAGACGCTGGACGAGGCCGGCGTCATCCGCGCCGCGATCGAGAGTCTGGCCGAGAATTTTTCCGATGCCGTCATCGCGCCTTCGTTCTGGTGCGTGCTCTTCGGTCTTCCGGGCCTTGCGCTTTATAAGGCCGCGAACACCGCCGACAGCATGATCGGCCATCGCAACGCGCGGTTCGCGGATTTCGGTTTCGCCGCCGCGCGGTTCGATGATCTGCTCAATCTCCCCGCCGCGCGTCTCGCGGCACTCTTGCTCGCGCTCGCCGCGCCGGGGCGCGCGCTTGCGGTGTTGCGCGCGGCCTTACGCGATGCGCGCCATCATCGCTCGCCCAATGCCGGCTGGCCGGAGGCGGCGATGGCTGAAGCACTCGGCCTTCGCCTCGCCGGGCCGCGCGTCTATGGCGGAGAGCGGGTTCTCGATGCCTGGATGGGCGAAGGGCGGGCGGCGGCGACCGCGCAAGACCTTGCCCATGCCCTGGCGCTCTACCGCCGAGCCCTGGCACTCACGCTGGCGCTGGTATTGTTCTTTGTTTTCATCGTGCCAGGCTGAGCAGGGTTTCGAGATCGATGTGGCGGGCGAGGTGATCGGCGAGGGCATCGAGGGTCGTCTCGATCAGCCCGTCGAAGGAGGGAAGGCGTGAGGCGGCGCCGAAGCGCGCGAGCCAGCCGGCGCGGGCCGCGTCATCGCCGAACATGCCGTGCAGATAGGTGCCGAAAACCCGACCATCCGGCGCCACCGCGCCGTCCGTCGCGCCATCGGCGAGGCGATGGAGGGGATGGGCGAGGGCGGGGCCGACGCTTTCGCCGAGATGCATCTCATAGCCGCGCACCGGGGTGTGATCGAGGAGATTGATGCCGGCCGCCTCGGCGAGATTTTTTTTGTGCCCGAGAACGGTGCGGAACGCGAGCAGGCCGAGCCCGCGTGACTCCCCCGCCTCGCCCTCGATCCCGTCGGGATCGGCGATATCGTCCCCGAGCATCTGAAACCCGCCGCAAATCCCGATCACCGCGCCGCCCTGGCGGTGATGGGCGAGGAGATCGATGTCCCACCCTTCGGCGCGCAACGCCGCGAGATCGGCCCGCGTCGCTTTCGAGCCCGGCAGAATGATGACATCCGCCTCCGGCAGCGGCGCGCCGCGTGGGGCGAGCGTCAGGGCGATTTCGGGCTCGGCGAAAAGCGGGTCGAGATCGTCGAAATTGGCGATATGCGGCAGCAGCGGCACGGTGATGCGCAATCGCCCACCGGTTTCGGCGCGCGGCGCGAGGTCGGCGGCGTCTTCCGCCGGCAGATGGCGCGCCTTCGGGAAATGCGGCACGAGACCAAGCGGCGCCCAGCCGGTGCGGGCGGCGATGATAGCCATTCCCTCGGCGAACAGCGACGCATCGCCGCGCATGCGGTTGATGATGAATCCCCTGATCAAAGCGGCATCTTCCGCGGCGAGCACGGTTTTGGTGCCGATCACGCTCGCGATCACGCCGCCACGGTCGATATCGCCGACCAGCACCACGGGAAGTCCGGCTGCGCGCGCGAATCCCATATTGGCGATGTCGTTTTGGCGGAGATTGATTTCGGCGGGGCTGCCCGCGCCCTCGACCAGGATCAGGTCGCGCGCCGCCCCGAGCGTGGCAAAACTTTCCAAAAGGGCAGGCAAGAACTCACGTTTCCTCGTCTGCCAGGCGCGCGCCGGCGTCGTCCCGACAACCGCGCCGCGGAGCACGATCTGCGCCCCGATCTCGCTTTGCGGCTTGAGCAGAACCGGGTTCATATGCACGCTCGGGGCAATATACGCAGCCCGTGCCTGCAACGCCTGCGCCCGCCCGATCTCGCCGCCATCCGCCGTGACGGCGGCGTTGTTGGACATGTTCTGCGGCTTGAATGGTGCCACAAGCAGCCCGCGCCGCGCGAAGGCGCGACAAAGCCCGGCGACGATCAGGGATTTTCCGACGCTGGAGCCGGTGCCTTGGAACATCAGCGCTTTCGCGGTCATCGCGAAGACGCTCCGCCCGGCACCGCGCCACGGACAAAAGTTTTTTGGTTCTTTTTTTCAAAAAAGAACCACCTTTCTCTTACACACATTTTTTTCTAAAACTCGATGCCCTGCTGCGCCCTGACGCCGGCGGCGAAATGATGTTTCGCGAGGGTCATTTCCGTGACCAGATCGGCGTGCGCGAGCAAATCGGGTTTGGCGTTGCGCCCGGTGATCACGACGTGCTGCATCGCCGGCCGCGCCGCGAGCGCCGCCAGAACGCGATCGAGCGCGAGATAATCATAGCGGAGCGCGATGTTGAGTTCATCGAGGATGACGAGCGCGATGTCTTCCCGCGCCAGCAGGCGCTCGCTCACCGCGAAGGCCTGCGCGCAGG
>JAKCCP010000016.1 GCA_021841985.1 Pseudomonadota bacterium
ATAAGGGCGCTGTCGCTGAAAGGCTTCGGCCGAGACGGAAGTCAAGGCATCGAGGTTGAGATAGGCCATATCCGATCTCCCGGGCTGCCAGAGAGCAGAGACCTCTCCGCCTCTGACCTGGCCGCCGGAAGAAAGCCCGGCATTGATCGAGATCAAAAATTCCGCGGGCGGTCAGGCGGCTTTCGCCTGGCGGGCGAGGCGGACGAGCTGGCGCAGAATCTCGCGCGCGGCACTGGTGCGGGCGGCGACGGTCATCTCGCGCACCATGGCGAGCTTGTGATCGGGACGCAGCCGGATATCGTTCCGCTTGGCGCCGAGCCAGGCGATCAGCCCGGCGGGATTGCCGAAGGCATTGCCGCGGAAGCTCAGCACCATGCCTTTCGGCCCCGCTTCCAGCCGCTCGACGCCGGCCTCGCGGCAGGCACGCTTGAGCGCGACCACTTGCAGCAAATTTTCGACCTCGGCGGGCAGCGGGCCGAAGCGATCGACCAGCTCGGCGGCCAGAGCCTCGCTCTCGGCATCCGTCATGAGCCCGCCGATGCGCCGGTAAAGCCCGAGCCGCACCGAGAGATCGCTGACATAGGCCTCCGGGATCAGGACCGGGAGGCCGAGATTGATGTTGGGGGTCCAGTCCCGCTCGCGCTCGCGGCCGCTTTGCGCGCGCAACTCCGCCACCGCGTCCTCGAGCATCTGCTGGTAGAGTTCGATCCCGACCTCGCGGATCTGGCCCGATTGCTCCTCGCCGAGCAGATTGCCGGCGCCGCGGATATCGAGATCGTGGCTCGCGAGCGTGAAACCGGCGCCGAGATTGTCGAGCGTCTGCATCACCGCAAGACGCTTCTCGGCGGCTGGCGACAGGGCTTGCGCCGCCGGCCAGGTGAGATAGGCATAGCCGCGCTGCTTGCCGCGTCCGACGCGGCCGCGCAATTGATAGAGCTGGCCCAGGCCGAAGAGATCGGCGCGATAGATGATCAGCGTATTGACGGCCGGCATGTCGAGGCCGCTTTCGATGATGTTGGTCGCGAGCAGGATGTCGTGGCGGCCATCGCTGAATTCCGCCATCACCCGCTCGAGCGCGCTCGGCGCGAGGCGGCCATGCGCCTCGGCGAGCCGCGCCTCGGGCACGATTTCGCGCAAACGCTGCGCCATGCGGCTCAATTCCTCGATCCTTGGCACGACGCAGAACACCTGTCCGCCGCGAAACCGCTCGCGCTGGATCGCCTCGCGGACCACCACGCCATCGAACGGCATGATGAAGGTGCGGACGGCGAGACGGTCGACCGGCGGCGTCGCGATCACGCTCATTTCGCGCACCCCGGTCAGCGCGAGTTGCAGCGTGCGCGGAATCGGGGTCGCGGTGAGCGTCAGCACATGCACGCCGGCCTTGAGCTGTTTCAGGCGTTCCTTGTGCGCGACACCGAAATGCTGCTCCTCGTCGATGATCAAAAGGCCGAGTTCGGCGAAGCTCATGCTTTTGGCGAGCAGGGCATGGGTGCCGATGACGATGTTGACGCTGCCATCGGCAACCCCCTGGCGCACCGCTTGCGCTTCTTTCGCCGCGACCATGCGCGAAAGCTGCGCGATGCGCAGCGGCAACCCCTTGAAGCGCTCGGAGAAGGTGCGGAAATGCTGGCGCGCGAGCAGCGTCGTCGGCACCACGACGGCAACCTGCTCGCCGGCCATCGCCGCGACATAGGCGGCGCGCAGCGCGACCTCGGTCTTGCCGAAGCCGACATCGCCGCAGATCAGCCGGTCCATCGGCTGGCCGGAGGCGAGATCCTCCAGCACATCGGCGATGGCGCGCGCCTGGTCCTCGGTCTCGGCATAGGGAAAGCGGGCGCAGAATTCATCGAAGCCGCCTTCTTCGGGCAGCAGCGTCTCGGCCGCGCGGAGCTTGCGCTCGGCGGCGATGCGGATCAGCTCGCCGGCCATGTCGCGGATCCGGCTTTTCGCCCGCGCCTTGCGGTTCTGCCAGCTCGCGCCACCCAGTTTATCGAGCGCGACGCCGGCGGTCTCGGCGCCGAAGCGTGACAAAAGCTCGATGTTCTCGACCGGAAGAAACAGCTTGTCGTCGCCGTCATAAAGGAGACGGAGACAATCATGCGGCGCGCCGTTGACGGTGAGCGTCACCAGCCCGTCATAGCGGCCGATGCCGTGGTCCTGATGGACGACGAGATCGCCCTCGGCGAGTTCGCTGGCCTCGGCGATGAATTGATCGGCGCGCTTGCGCCTTCGCGGCGGCCGGCTGATGCGGGTGCCGAGCAGATCCTGCTCGGAGACCAGCATCAGGCCAGGGGCGGTGAAGCCGCGCTCGAGCCCGAGCACGACGAGGCCGACGCGCCCGGGCGGGAGGGTCGCGATCGCCGCCCATGCCTCGACCGGCTCGGCGGCGAGATCATGCTCGCGCAGCAAAGCGGCGAGGCGTTCGCGCGAGCCGCGTGACCAGGCGGCGAGGATGACGCGCCGGCGGCCATCGGCGGCGCGGTGGGCGGCGGCGCGGAATTGCGCGAACACGTCCCCCTCCGGCCCCGCCCCGTGGGTAAAAACCACCCCCGGCCGGCCGCCGCCATCGATCGAGGCGGCGCTGGCGGCCTCCGGCGGGGCGAAGGGGCTGGTCGCGAACAGAGGCCCCCCGCTCAGCATCGCCTGCCATGCCGCGCGGTCGAGATAGAGACGCGCCGGCGGCAGCGGACGATAGGGCGTCTCGCCATCGCGGGGCGGCAATTGGCGGGCCGCGAAATGATCGGCGATGGTCTCGAGCCGCGCCGAAAGCGCTTCATCGACCTGGTGATCGAGGCTGACCGACGCCTCGGGGAGATAGTCGAGCAGGGTTTCGAGGGCGGGATAGAAGAGCGGCAGCCAATGCTCGATCCCGGGGTGGCGCCTGCCCTCGGACACCGCCTCATAGAGCGGATCGGCGGCCGCTTGCGGGCCGAAAATCTCCCGCCACTGGCCGCGGAAATGCGAGATCGCGGCGGAATCGAGGGGGATTTCCGAGACCGGGTGCAAAACCACCTGCGCGACTTTGCCGGCGCTCCGCTGGGTCGCGGGGTCGAAGCGGCGGATTTCCTCGATGGTGTCGCCGAAGAGATCGAGGCGCACCGGTTCGGCCTCGCCGGCGGCGAAAATATCGATGATGCCGCCGCGAATGGCGTATTCCCCCGGCTCCATCACGGTGTTGGCGCGACTATAGCCGTGGGCGTCGAGGAACGCCGCGAGCGGGCCGGGGGCGGCGTCGAGACCGGGGGCGAGCTTGCGGGCGGCACCGGCGAAGGTGGCGCGTGGCGGCAGACGCTGGATCAGGGCGTTGACGGTGGTGAGCACGATCCGCGGGCGCGTGGGCTGCTCGCAAAGCCGGCTCAGCGTCGCGACGCGCTCGGCCACCAGCGCCGGATTGGGCGAGACCCGGTCATAGGGCACGCAATCCCAGGCCGGGAGCCGCAAAATCTCGGTCCCCGGCGCGAAAAAAGCGAGCGCCTCGGCCAGCCGCGCCATGCGCGCGTCATCGCGGGCGACGTGCAGAACCGCGCCCGCGTGTTCGGCGCGGCGGCGGGCGAGGAGCAGCGCGTCATAGCCTTCCGGCGCGCCGTATACGGTGATCGCGCCAGTCATATCACCCCAGTCATGAGGAGTTTCGCTCGGTTGGATTGGCGCAGGCCGCCACCATCGCGCGGAGCAGCGGGGTTTCCGCCTCGGGGGGGATGGCTTCGCGGCCGGTGAGCCAGTCGGCGAGCACCGGATCGGGGGTTTCCAGCAAGGTCTCCAGCGCCTCGATCTCGGCGAGGGTCAGACGCGCGAGGCGGGCGCCGACGAACCCCCCGATGAGAAGATCGCTCTCATGGGTGCCGCGATGGGTCGCGCGGAACAGGAGCCGGCGGCGGCGGCGGTCGAGTTCCGCGGCAAGGGGCGTTTCATCGGTCATCGATGGCGTGTCATATAGCTTCCTCCCTGCGACCTGTCAGCCCGTGGCCAACGACCCTCTCGCCCCGCTTCTCGCGCCGCTCACCGACCTCCCCGGCATCGCCGAAAAACTGGCGCGCCTGCTCGCGCGCGCGATCGGCGGGACACGGGTGATCGATCTTCTCCTCCATCTCCCCGAACACCATATCGACCGCCGCGCGCACCCAAGCCTCGCCGATCTCCGCCCCGGCGGCGTCGCCACCGTGATCGCCGAGCTGGTGCGGCTGGAGCGGCCCGAAACCGCGCGCCAGCCCTGGCGGCTGACCCTCGGCGACGGCTCGGGTTTCGCCGATCTGGTGTTTTTTCGCCCCCATGCCCGCATCACCGGCCTCGCCCCCGGCACCCGACTCGCGATCTCCGGCGCGGTGACGCTGTCGGCGGGGCGGCCGGCCTTCGTCCACCCCGAGCATCTGCACCCGGCCGCCCGCGCCGCGCTGATCCCGGCGATCGAGCCGGTCTGGCCGCTGACCACCGGGCTCGCGGCCTGGCAGATCCGCAAAGCGATGACCGCGGCGCTGGCGCGGCTGCCCGCGTTTTCCGAGTGGATCGACCCTGAACTCCGTCGTCGGCGCGGCTGGCCGGAATTTGCCGCCGCCCTTCGCGCCTGGCAGGCGCCGGAGACGCCGCCCGATCCGCTCGCCCGCCAGCGTCTCGCCTATGACGAGTTGTTCGCCGATCAGCTTCGTCTCGCCCTCCTCCGCGCCCGGCGCCGCGCCCGGCCGGGGCGCGCGCTCACCGGCGATGGCCATCTCCGCGCCCGGGCACTCGCCGCTTTCGGCCATGAACTGACCGCCGGGCAGCGCGCGGCGCTGGCCGAGATCGACGCCGATCTCGCGGCGCCGCGGCCGATGCGGCGGCTTTTGCAAGGCGATGTCGGCTCGGGAAAGACCATCCTCGCCCTGCTCGCCATGCTCCGCGCCGTCGAGGCCGGGGCGCAGGCGGCGCTGATGGCGCCGACCGAGATTCTCGCCCGCCAGCATTTTCGCACGCTGGCCGCGCTCGCGCCGGTGCCGGTCGCGATCCTCACCGGCGGCATGAGCGCGAGCGCGCGGCGGGAGACGCTGGCCATGATCGCGGGCGGCGCGGCGCCGCTCGCCGTCGGCACCCATGCGCTGTTTCAGCGCGAGGTCGCGTTCCGCGATCTCGCGCTCGCGGTGATCGACGAACAGCACCGCTTCGGCGTCGGACAGCGGAGTGAGTTCGGCGCCAAGGGAAGGCAACCGGATGTTCTGATGATGACCGCGACGCCGATTCCGCGCACCCTCTTGCTCACCCAATGGGGCGAGATGGAGGTGAGCCGGCTCGCGGGCAAACCGGCCGGGCGCCAGCCGGTCAAAACGACGCTGCACGCCGCGATACAGCTTCCCGCGGTGATCGCGGCGCTGGCGCGGGCGCTGGCCTCGGGCGCGCGGATTTACTGGATTTGCCCGCTGGTTGCGGAGACCGAGGCGAGCGATCTGGCGGCGGCGGAAGAGCGGTTCACGCGGCTCGCCGAGCGGTTTCCCGGCCAGGTCGCGCTTGCCCATGGCCGGCAGAAACCGGCCGAGCGCGAGGCGGCGCTGGCCGCTTTCGCCGGCGGTGAAAAGCCGCTTCTGGTCGCGACCACGGTGGTCGAGGTCGGTGTCGATGTGCCGAGCGCGACGGTGATGGTGGTCGAACACGCCGAGCGGTTCGGCTTGGCGCAGCTCCACCAGTTGCGCGGGCGGATCGGGCGCGGCGCGGCGCCGAGCTTCTGCCTTCTCATGCATGGCGATGGCGGCGAGGCGGCGGAGACGCGCCTTGCGATGTTGCGTGACACCGAGGACGGGTTCGCCATCGCCAATGCCGATTTTCGCCTGCGCGGCGGCGGCGATGCGCTGGGCACGCGGCAATCCGGCGAGCCGGGATTCCGCCTCGCCGCCCTGCCGCGCGACGAGGCGCTGCTCCGCATCGCCAAAAGCGACGCCGCCGTTCTCCTCGCCCGCGATCCCGATCTCGCGGGCGAACGCGGCCGCGCGGCGCGTCTCGCGCTCCGGCTGTTCGGCGCGCGCGGACGGGGAGAATCCGGCTGAACCCTCAGGAAGCCGGCTTGGCCGGCGCCGGCAGGTTGAAGATGATTTCATGCGGCGTCGCGTTCGGCGTTTTGGTAACAAAATGAAGAACCATCTGCGCGCCGTCGAGCTTGGTCATATCGACCGATTGCGGCAGGTGGAAGAACAGGAATCCGCTACGGAAGGTGCCCGGCTGGAGGGTGATATTGTTGGTCAGCGCCTTGTAATTGAGATCGCGCCCGAACGGCGTGGTGTCCGGCGCCGGTTGCGAGAACGGTGTCGGCAAAACCCAGATCACCGAGCCGAGGCCGAGCGTCATCACGGTGAAGCCGACCACGGCGGCGTTGAACAGGTCTTCTTTGAGCGGCGCCAGAGGATTGGCGGCCGGCCAGGCGACGTCATAGACCTCTTTCGGAGAGACCGCCGGGTAGTATTTGTGGTTGATCGAAACGTAAGCCGAATCGATCAGCACGTCGGTCGGGTTTTTGTCGTCGGAGGAAATCGTCAACTGCGTCACCACGACGTGGCCGCGCCAGAGCCCGTGCTTGCCGCTGAACTCGTCGTGCAGCGTTTCCCGGTTATCGTAGAATAATGACGACATTTTGATATCGGTGCCGGGAATGGTGGCGAGATCGGGCGCGCTGTCGGGCGGCGACATTTCGATCGGCTTCGGCGCATAGGGGGCGCTGCAGGAATCGAGCGCCAGCATCGTGCTCAGCGAAAACAGAGCCGCCCGCCAGGGGCGTGAAAAACGAGGGGTCAAATTTTCTCTCCTTCGGCTCAGCGTGGGGATCGACGTCTCCCGCGCTCGCGTCCCGCATCGGCGTCGGGATCAGCGCGAGAGACCCATACCGCGCGGTGGGCGGCATGGTCCGGGGATTGCGCCGCCAGATACGGCAACCGGATTTTGGTCTAATCGTTAAACAACTATAAATATTTCTCGACAAATTAAAAATAACAAACTCGTGAAAAGATAAAATATTCCCGAATACTGTTGGATATCTTCGCTTTGATTCACGTTACAATATAAATTGTATTTCTATTTGTTCCCGCTTGAAGGCATTTTCTGCTTTCTAATCCTGCGAAAATAATTTTTGATCCTTTTTTTGAAGGAACGGGCTTTCTCGCCCTCACCCGAGCCACGGCGGAAAAATGCCCCTCTTGCGCTCGCCGGGGGATGCGCTATTCCCACGGGCCGGCTCGGCATCGCCGTGGGGGAAACATAGTGTGAACGCCTTGATCGAGATCATCGGGCTGACCAAGCGCTTCGGCGCCTTCACCGCCGTGGACGACGTCTCCTTCACCGTGGCCCGTGGCGAGGTGCTGGGGTTTCTCGGCCCCAACGGCGCCGGCAAATCGACGACGATGAAAATGCTCGCGGGCTTCGTGACGCCGACCAGCGGCACCGCCCGCATCAACGGCCATGACGTGCAAAGCGACGCTGTCGCGGCGCGGCGCGAACTCGGCTTCCTGCCCGAGGGCGCCCCCGTCTATCCCGAGATGACGGTGATCGGGTTTCTCCGTTTCGCCGCCCGTATCCGCGGTTTTTCCGGCGGCGAGGCGCGCGATCGGGTCGATCAGGCGCTCTCGCTCGCAACCCTCGAAGGGGTGCGGCATCTGCCGGTGGAAACCCTCTCCAAGGGCTTCAAGCGCCGGGTCGGTCTCGCCCAGGCGCTGCTCCACGACCCGCCAGTCCTGGTCCTCGACGAGCCGACCGACGGGCTCGATCCCAACCAGAAACACGAAGTGCGCACCCTGATCGCGCGCATGGCGCCGGACAAGGCGATCATCATCAGCACCCATATCCTGGAAGAGGTCGAAGCCGTGTGTTCGCGCGCCATCATCATCGCCGCCGGCCGCGTGGTGGCGGACGGGCCGCCGGGTGAACTCGCCCGCCGCCATCCCTCGGGCAAGCTCGAAGAAATGTTCCGCGCCATCACCCAGCCGCAAGCCGAGGCCGCCTGATCATGCGCGCCATCCTCGGCATCGCCGCCCGCGAATTCGCGGGCTATTTCTCGACCCCGGTCGCCTGGGTGTTCATCGTCATCTTTCTTGTCCTGCAAGGCACGCTGACCTTCAGCATGGGCGGCTTCTTCGAGCGCGACCAGGCCGATCTGCTGCCGTTCTTTCAGTTCCTGCCCTGGGTGTTCGTGTTGCTGGTGCCGGCGATCACGATGCGGCTCTGGGCCGAGGAGCGCCGCCTCGGCACCATCGAATTGCTGCTCACCTTGCCTGTCACGCAAGGCCAGGCGGTGGTCGGCAAATTTCTTGCCGCCTGGGGGTTCACGGTGATCGCGCTCGCCCTCACCTTCCCCTTCGTCATCACCGTGAACGTGCTCGGCCATCCCGATAACGGCATGATCGCCGCCGGCTATCTCGGCGCGGCGATGGTCGCCGGCGCGTTTCTCGCGGTCGGCGCCGCGGTCTCGGCGCTGACCAAAAGCCAGGTCGTCGCCTTCGTGCTCGGCGTTGCGCTCTGTTTCGTTTTCGCCGCCAGCGCCTTTCCGGTGGTGACCGATTTTTTGAGCCATAATCTCCCGGTGCTCGCGACGATCGCCCGCAAAATCTCGATCGTCGATCGCTTTCAATCCTTCGTGCGCGGCCTGATCACCGCCCGCGACGCGATCTATTTCGCGTCATTCATCCTGTTCTGGCTAGTTGCCAACACGGTTATTCTCGAACACCGGAAGGCGGATTGAGCATGCGCCGCGCTGTCGCCTCACTTCTCGGTCTGATCGGCCTTGCCGCATTCCTCGCCGGGATCAACATGGTGGCCGAAACCCGCCTCGCCGACGTCCAGCTCGACCTCACCGCCGGGCGCATCTATACGCTGTCGCCGGGCACGCGGCGGATTCTCGCGGGGCTGCACCAGCCGATCACCCTCCGCCTGTTCTATTCCCGCGATCTCGGCACCCGCGCCCCCTCCTATGACGGCTATCACCAGCGCGTCAGCGAAATGCTCGATCAATATGCCCGCCTCGCGCATGGCATGGTGAAGGTCGAACGCTACGATCCCGAACCCTTCAGCGACGCCGAGGACAAGGCGTTGAGTTTCGGCCTGCAAGCGGTGCCGATCGACCAGAGCGGCGCGCAGGTGTTCTTCGGCCTGGTCGGCACCAATCTGCTCGATGACGAGCGCGCCATTCCGTTTTTCCAGGAGCAGCGCGAGCGTTTCCTGGAATATGATCTGACGCGGCTGGTCTATGAACTCTCCAATCCGACGCGCCCGGTGGTCGGCGTGATGTCGTCGCTGCCGATCGATGGCGATCCGCGCCTGATGATGATGGCGCAAGGGCGCGGCCGCGCCGGCCAGCCCTGGATCGCGATGTCGCTGCTCCGCCAGAGCTATGCCATCCGCACCGTCCCGCTCACTGTCTGGAAGATCGACCCCGAGATCCAGGTGCTGCTGGTCGCGCAAGCGCAGCATCTCCCAGAGTCGACGCAATACGCCATCGACCAGTTCGTCATGCGCGGCGGGCGGCTGATGCTGATGGTCGATCCGCAAAGCGCCGCCCAAGCCGATCTCCCCGGCCCCGGCGGCATGCCGCAGACCGATACCGCCTCCGATCTCCATCGCCTGCTCGAGGCCTGGGGCATCGCCTATGATCCGAACCAGGTGGTCGGCGATCTCACCGGCGCCTGGCGGGTGCGCGCCAGCCCCGGCGACCGCATGACGGTGACCGACTACGTCCCCTGGTTCAATATCCGCGACGGCATCAACCACGACGATCCGGCGACCGCCGATCTCACGCAAATCACCGTCGCCGATCCCGGGTTTCTTGCCAAAAAACCCGGCGCCGACATCACGCTCACGCCGCTTTTGAGTTCGAGCCCGCGCTCCGGCCTGATCGCCGCCGAGAAGCTCAGGATGGACCCCGATCCGGCGGCGATCCTCGCCGGATTCAAACCCGAGGGTGGCGCGCGGGTAATCGTCGCGCGGCTGCACGGGGCGCTCAAATCGGCCTTCTCCGGGCCACCCGCGCCGCCCGCCGGTGAACAGCGCCCGGGCGATCTGCCACCGTTCAAGGACCATACCGAGGGCGCCGCCAATCTCGTCATCGCCGCCGATGTCGATATCCTGGCCGACCGCTTCTGGGTCCGCGGCCAGGATTTCTTCGGCCAGCAGGATGCCGAGCCGTTCAGCGATAATGGCCCGTTCGTCGCCAATGTCATCGGCACGCTGGCCGGCGGCGATGCGCTGATCGGGCTCCGCGCCCGTGGCGCCGGCGATCATCCGTTCACCCTCGTCGATGACATGCAGCGCCGCGCCGAGGCGCAATTCCGCCGCACCCAGCAGGATTTGCAGAAACATCTCGACGAGACCGAAAAGAAGCTCGCCAATCTGCGCGAGGGCTCCAGCCAGCCGGGGGCGGCGCAGGCGGTGCTGACCCCGGAGCAACACGCCGCGATCGACGCCGCCAACCAGGAAATCGTGCAAACCCGCCAGAAGCTGCGCGGCGTCGAGCGGGCGCTCAGGGAGGATATCGACGCGCTCGCCGAAACCCTGCGCTTTTTCGATATCGTGCTCGTCCCCGCCATCCTGACGCTGATCGCGATCGGGCTTGGCCTCATGCGCCACCGCCGCCGCGGCCGGGCGCGGAGCTGAGGAATTCCGCGCCATGAAACCCCGCAATACCCTGATCCTGCTGTTCCTCGGCGCGCTCGCGCTCGCCGCCGGTTTTTATGTCCAGAACGCGCGCGAGGGCAGCGAGATCGCCAATGCCCCTGCCGCCCGGCTCGCCTTCCCCGACCTCGGCAACCGCATCGCGACCGCAGCACGGATCGAGATCGCCGATCACGCGAAGACATTGGCGTTGACGCGCGCCGGCGATCGCTGGCTGCTCGCCGAGCACGGCGATTTTCCCGCCCTCCCCGCCCGCGTGCATGCGCTGCTCGCGGCGCTCACCGAGTTGCGGCTGGTGGAAGCGCGGACCAGCAACCCGGCGGATTTCGCCCGCCTCGGCCTCGATGCGCCGAATGACCCGAAATCCGAGGCGAAGCTGGTTCGCTTGCTCGACGACAAGGGTCAGGTGCTCGCCGCCCTGATCATCGGCCATACCCGCCCGAGCCCCGAGCCCGGCGGCGCCGATCAGATGTTTGTGCGCCTCCTCGGGCAAAACCAGACCTGGCTCGCCGCCGGCACGCTCGACGCCGATCCCGATTTCGTCGGCTGGATGGCGCGCGACATCGTCAATATCGGTCATGACCAGGTGACCGGCATCACCATCGATCGCCTCCCCAACGGCCATCTCGTGCTCGCGCGGCAAGGCGACAAGCTGGTGGTGACGGTGCCGGAACAGCATCCGGTGCTCGATCAGTTCAAAATCGACGGCATGGCGCGCGGGCTGGAGTTCCTGAGCTTCACCGATGTCCGCAAGGCTGACGCCGCGCCGGGCCAGAAACTCGGCCATGTCGGCTTCACCACCAGCGACGGGCTGACCCTCGCCGCCGATATCAGCGAGGATGGCACCACCACCTGGGCGGTATTCACCGCCGCCGGCAAGGACAAAGCCACCGCCCTGGCCGCCGAATTGAACCAGAAATTCGGCCGCTTCGCGCTCGCGATCCCGAGCTGGCAGGGAAAAACCCTGCTGCCGACACTCGATGATTTGAAGCCGCCGGAAAAACCGGCAACGCCGCCGGTTTCCGTCGCGCCCTCCCCGCCCGCGACCGCGCCTCGCTGACCCCGGGCCGCAGCCCCGATGAGCGATGCCCGCACCTACCCCGATCGGCCGCTGGTCGGGATCGGGGTCGCGGTGTTGCGGCCCGGCGCGGTGCTCCTGGTTCGCCGGGGAACGCCGCCGGCGCTCGGCCAATGGAGCCTCCCTGGCGGGGCGCAGCATCTCGGTGAGACCGCCGAGGACGCGGCGCGGCGCGAATTACGCGAGGAAACCGGGCTTACGGTCGGCGATCTCGTGCTCGCCGGCCACGTCGACAGTATCCACCGCGACGAGGATGGCCGCATCCGCTATCACTACACCATCCTCGATTTCGCCACCCTCTGGCGGGGCGATACGCCGCGCGCCGGCTCCGATGTCACCGACGTGGCGTGAGATCGG
>JAKCCP010000412.1 GCA_021841985.1 Pseudomonadota bacterium
AAAGGAGGGCGGGCGGCGGCATATGACGCATAAAATCCATCACGCCGGATCGACGCAAGGAAAAATAAGCCGTCACCCACACTTTTGCCCCTCTTACGATCTCCCTGCTCAAGCAATTGAAATTCATGGCGATATGATAGGGAGTCGAGTAGTATGGGTTAGCAGCACCCCGCTCGCGCATGAATTACTTTTTTGGATAAGTGGGTTGTGGTTCTCGGCGGAGGACGTTCAAACTGTCAGCTGATCCGACGATCGCTATATCCCCTTTGGCCCTGGACGCCACCAAGGGTAGTGGTCTTTCACTTCTTCCCGTGATGCGAGCCTGCGGCCGCTGGCCCAAGCGGGTCACGAGCAAGTCTTCGCTTCAACCCTTCAATCGGGCGTAGGCGCGTTCCCGGCCGATCAGCGGCAGGAGCGCCGCCAGCTCCGGGCCCTCCTCCTCGCCGGTGAGGGCGAGGCGGAGGGGGTGGAACAGGTTTTTCCCCCGCCGTCCGGTCTGCTCCCTGAGTGTGGCGATCCAGCGTGGCCAAGTAGTTTCATCCCAGGGCTCGGGCGGCAGCAAGGCGGCGGCGGCACGGAGGAAAGCGGCCTCATCGGGCTGCTCGGGCGGCGTGATGGTGCCGCTTGTCACCTCCCACCAGACTTGCACCTCGGAGAAAAGGTCGAGATTGCCACGCACCGCGTTCCAGAACGCCTCGGTGGCACCCGCGGGTAGGCGCGGGGCGATGTCGGCATAGGCGAGGCCGTGCAGAACGCGGCGATTGAGCGCGAGCAACTGCTGCATATCGAAGCGCGCGGCGGAGGCGGAGAAAGCGGCGAGATCGAAGCCCTCCGCCAGGGCCGCGAGCGAAAGCGGCGCGGGATCGGCGGAACTGCCGAGGCGGGCGAGATAGGCCGTTAGTGCCGCAGCCTCGATCCCGTCGCGGCGCAGGCTGCGGAGGGAAAGGCTTTGCAGGCGTTTGGAGAGTTTTCCGCCCTCGCTATCGGTAAGCAGCGGCAGGTGGGCGAAACCAAGCGTCGTCGGATCGGTGCCGAGGGCGGCGAAGAGATCGATCTGCACACCGGTATTGGTGATGTGGTCCTCGCCCCGGATGATATGGGTGATACCTTCGGCACGATCGTCCACCACCGAGGTGAAGGTGTAGAGCGGCGTGCCGTCGGCGCGGATCAGCACCGGATCGGAAACCGATGAGAGCTTCACCTGGCGCCGCCCAAGCACGAGATCGTCCCAGCCGATCGTGCCATCCGAGAGGCGAAATCGCCAATAGGGCCGTTTTCCCCCTGCCTCGGCGGCTTGGCGCTGCTCGGCGGTGAGCCGCAGCATGGCGCGGTCATAGACCGGGGCGAGGCCGCGCTTGAGACGGGCCTCGCGCTTGGCGCGTAGTTCCTCCTCGCTCTCAAAACAGGGGTAGAGCCGCCCCAATACCTTCAACCGTTCGGCCGCTTCGGCATAGCGCGCGAGCCGGTCGGACTGGCGGAACGTGCTGTCCCACGCAAGGCCAAGCCAGCCGAGATCGGCGGCGATCGCGGTGGCGAACTCATCGCGCGAGCGCTCCTTGTCGGTATCGTCGAAGCGGAGCTGGAAATGTCCGCCATGGCGGCGCGCGAAAAGAAAATTGGCGAGCGCGATGCGGGCGTTGCCGACATGGAGATGCCCGGTCGGGCTCGGGGCAAAGCGGACGCGGGGGCTCATGCGCCCGCGTCGTCGCTGTCCGGGCCCTCGGCGCCGAGGCGACGGGGGTCAAGCGCCCGCCAGTCGCGCTCGGGGGCGGAGGCCGGCTGGACGGCGAAGGCCTCACGCTCGGTGGCACTTTGCCAGCCGCTCTCGCCGGCCTCCAAGACCTCGGCATCCTCGCCAAAGCGTTGCCAGGCGTCGAGCACGTCCTCGGGGGCCAGACCCGGCGCGCGACAGCGCTCGATGGAATCGCGCACATAGGCGCGGGCAAAAGCGTTGGCCTGCATCAGGGTCGGAAATCCGTCGATTTCCTCGACGACGCCCTCTTCCGCGCCGCCTGAGAGGTCAACGATCCGCACCCGCCAGCCGCCGGGGGGCGCGAACAGATCGGCGATCGCGTTCATGCCCGCCGCCTCATTGAACAAGTGCCGTAAAACCGTTGGTGATCGGATAGCGCCGGTCGCGTCCGAAGGCGCGGCGGGTGATTTTGACCCCCGGCGGTGCCTGGCGGCGCTTGTATTCGGCGCGATCCAGCATACGCCAGACGCGCAGCACAACCTCGCGCGCGAATCCCTTCTCGACCAGCGCATCGACCGATTCCTCACGCTCGACCAGGCCCTCCAGAATGCCATCCAGCGTCTCGTAGGGGGGGAGCGTGTCCTGATCGGTCTGGTTGGGTTTCAGCTCGGCCGAGGGCGGTTTTTCGATGACGCGCGCGGGGATGACCACGCAAGCGGGGCCGCGCGCGCCTTGGGGATGCTCCCTGTTACGCCAGCGGCTGAGGGCAAAAACCGTGGTTTTATAGACATCCTTGAGGACCGAATAGCCGCCGCACATATCGCCATAGAGCGTCGCGTAGCCGACCGACATTTCGCTCTTGTTGCCCGTGGTGAGCAGCATGTGGCCGAATTTGTTCGAGAGCGCCATAAGGATCAGCCCCCGCGCGCGCGACTGGATGTTTTCCTCCGTGGCATCTTGGCCGCGCCCGGCGAAGGCCGGGGCCAGCGCCTGCTCGAAGGCCGCCATGGCGCCCGAGATGGCAATGCTCTCGCAGGCGATGCCGAGCCGGCGGGCGACGTCCATCGCGTCTTCCAGGCTCTCGCGCGAGGTATAGGGGCTCGGCAGCATCACCGCGCGCACCCGCTCGGGGCCGAGCGCGTCCACCGCGACGGCGGCCGAAAGCGCGCTGTCGATACCGCCGGAAAGCCCGAGAATGACGCCGGGAAAGCGGTTTTTCTCGACGTAATCGGCAAGCCCCAGCATCATCGAGTGATAGGTCTGGGCGAGGGGGCTGGGCTCGGGGATGATCTCACCCGGCGCGCAGACCAGCCCCGATGCCGAGCGCCGCCAAGTGGTGAGGGTGATGGCTTCCGCGAACCACGGCATTTGGAGCGCCAGCGTGCGATCGGCGTTGAGCACGAACGAGGCGCCCTCGAAGACCAGCTCGTCTTGTCCGCCGATCTGGGCGCAGAACACGAAGGGCAGGCCGGTTTCCACCACCCGCGTCACCGCGAGCGCCAGCCGTTGGTCCTGTTTTTCCACTTCGAAGGGCGAGGCGTTGATGGAAAGTAGCATCTCGGCGCCGCTTTCGGCGAGCGTTTCGCTCACCGAAGGCAGCCACCAGTCCTCGCAGACCATGAGACCGAGGCGAAAGCCGCGAAAAGCGACGGGGCCGGGGGCGGGGCCGGGATCAAAGAGACGTTTTTCGTCAAATACGCCGTAATTGGGTAATTCGTGTTTGGCGCGGCGGGCAAGAACCTTGCCGCCTTCCAGCACGAAGGCAGCGTTGTGCAGCTTCGTGCCGTCCCGCCACGGCCCGCCCACGACGAGACCCGGCCCATCGTCGGCGGTTTCGGCGGCAAGCGTTGCGATCGCATCCTCGCAAGCGGCGAGAAAGGCCGGCTTCCTCACCAGATCCTCCGGCGGATAGCCGGTCAGGGAAAATTCCGGCGTGACCACGAGATCGGCGCCGAGCCGCGCGCCCTCGGCACGGGCGCGGCGCAAGTGGTCGAGATTTTCATCAAGCGCGCCAAGCCGCGGGTTGATCTGGGCGAGCGCGATGCGCAACATTTCCGACATGTCGGGCCCTGCTTTCAGCCCGCCGCCGGCGCGCCGTTGCGGCGGAGCAAGAATTCACGCCCGAGCTTAACCCGTGCCACGCCGTCATATTCGACGATATCGGCGGTGGCATAGGTCTCGCTCCAGGCATCGGGGATGAAACTGCCGGTGCCGATGACCGTGATGGGCGCGCGGGCATCCGCCATGACGCGGCATTTTTCCACGGTGAAGCCGGAAGAGACGACGATGCCGACGCGGGGAAAACCGGCCTCGTCAAGCGCCTCGCGCGTGCGCCAGATAGCCGCCGCCGAGACCCCGGTGCCGATCAGGTAATGCAGCTCCGAGGGGCTGCGATAACGGCGGATGGCGCCGGCGGCGTGGCGCTCCAGCGTCGCATAGCTCAAGCCGGGATCGAGACCCTCGATGAAACGCCCGCCATGGGTGTCGAGCCGCACCGAAAGCGCGCCGCGGGCCGCGAGGTCGGGAAAGCGCTGGCAGACTTCCAGCGCATCGGTGATCTCGCGGCCGAAATAATCGACCAGAACCGTGAGCGGCTCATCGGGATAGGTCTCGTAAAACATCTCGGCCGCCCGCACCGTCGAGCCGGCATAGCCGATCAGCGCGTGCGGCATGGTGCCGCGCCCGCGCGCCTCACCGAACCAGTGCGCGGTCGCGTCATTGGCATTGCCGATGAAGCCCCGCGCGCCTTCCTTGCGCGCCGCCTCGCTGCCGACGGCGGCGGCATAAGCCATCATCTCCTGCATCTCCGCCCCGGCGCAATGCCGCGCCTCCATCGCGAGAAACCCGATTTCGGGTAGCGCCAAGCACATCTGATAGGCGTGATGGGCGGCGACGCAGGGCGCGCCGAGCTTTTGCAGGAGCAGAGTTTCGAGATCAGCCAACTGAACAAAACTGCCGCTGATATAGACGATCGGCTCGCCGGCGCCGACCCAGCTAGATCGGAAGTGGGTGACGTCGATCACGAAGCTGCTGGCGCGGTCCCGCTCAACCGCGGCGAGCCATTCCAGCATCAGCCGCGGCGCCGAGATGACTGGGCGGCGTAGGAACATCGCATAGGTGACACGGGCATCGCCATAGCGCGCGGCGATCTCGCGGGTGCGGTTGAAATAGCTATCGGTGCGGGCGGCGATGTCGCGCGAAAGATCAGCCGCCGCCTCCGGGATCATGGCACTACCACCGTCCTGCCATTGTCATGGGGCGTGCGGCGGCGCTGCAATTCCTCGGCGAGGAGAAAGGCGAGTTCGAGGGATTGCTCGGCGTTCAGCCGCGGATCGCAAAAGGTTTCATAGCGCGCGCCGAGATCGTCCTCGGTGAGTTGATGGGCGCCGCCCACGCATTCGGTGACGTCCTGGCCGGTCATCTCGACATGCACACCGCCCGGCCAGGTGCCTTCCGCTCCATGCCCGTCGAAAAACCCGCGCACCTCGGCGAGGATGGCATCGAAGCTGCGGGTCTTGAGCTTGGCCGCGGTCGCGATGGTGTTGCCGTGCATCGGATCGCACACCCAGACCACCGGGATGCCAGCCCGGCGCACCGCGCGCAACAGCGGCGGCAGGTGGGAGGCGATCTTGTCGGCGCCCATGCGACTGATCAGCGTGAGCCGCCCAGGCTCGCCCCCAGGATTGAGGGTCTCCACCAGACGCACCAGCTCATCCGCCGTTATCGAGGGGCCAACCTTGAGGCCGATCGGGTTTTTTACCCCGCGCAGGAACTCGACATGGGCGCCGTCGGGCTGGCGGGTGCGATCACCGATCCAGAGGAAATGCGCCGAGCAGGCGTACCACTCCCCGGTGGTCGAATCGATCCGGGTCAGCGCCTGCTCATAGGGCAGCAACAGCGCTTCGTGGCTGGTGTAGAAATCGGTCTCGCGGATTTGCGGCGTCGTGGCGCTGGTCATGCCGCAGGCCGCCATGAAGCCGAGCGTCGCATCGATCCGCGCGGCGAGGTCGCGATAGCGCTCGACGAGCGGCGAGCGTTCGACGAAATCGAGATTCCAGCGATGCACCTGATGCAGATCGGCATAGCCGCCGGAGGCGAAGGCACGCAACAGGTTGAGCGTGCCAGCCGACTGGAAATACCCCGCCTCCATGCGCGCCGGATCGGGGATGCGCGCCTCAGCGGTGAATTCCGGGCCGTTAACGATGTCGCCGCGATAGCAGGGCAGCGTCACGCCATCCTTGGTTTCGGTATCGGCGCTGCGTGGCTTGGCGTACTGCCCGGCCATGCGGCCAAGCTTCACCACTGGCACGCGCGCGCCAAATGTCAGCACCACCGCCATTTGCAGCAAGATGCGGAAAGTGTCGCGGATGATATTGGCGGTGAAATCGGCGAAGCTCTCGGCGCAATCACCGCCCTGGAGGACGAAGGCGCGGCCCGCCGCGGCCTCGCCGAGGGCAGCGCGCAGCCGGCGTGCCTCACCGGCGAAAACCAGCGGCGGATAGCGTCGAAGCCGCGTCTCGACGGCGGCAAGCGTCGCGCCATCGGGATAGACCGGCATCTGCCATACCGGGCGCGCGCGCCAGCTTTCCGGCGTCCAGGGCGGGGCGGCAGGGAGGTCGGCAAGAGGGTTATCGGCCATCATACGTCCAGAACACGGTTCATCCCGCCAGCATGGCGGATCCTCTATCCGCGCGAGGCGTAACGCCTTTCCCGCGCCGCGGCAACTGGCGGGGAGGCCGGGAAGCCTCGTCCACGCCACCCCAGCAAAGGCCCGATCCTGCGAAATCATCCGGGCTTTGATCCTTATCAAGGATCGGCGGCGCGCGTCGGCTAGGCTGACGGCATGGACAAGGGACGCCTGATCGCGCGCTACGAGCAGCGCCTGCCGCGCTACACGAGCTACCCGACGGCGCCGCATTTCGGCCCCAACGTCGATGCCGCGACCTATGCCGCATGGCTCGCGGCGCTTCCCGCGCACGAGACGGTTTCACTCTACCTCCATGTCCCGTTCTGCCGCACGCTCTGCCGTTTCTGCGGCTGCCACACCACGGCGGTAAACAACCCGGCGACGCTCGCCAGCTATGCGGGGCTGCTGCGAACCGAGATCGGCCTCCTCGCGCGCGTTATCGGTCGGCGCCTCAAGGTTAGCCATATCCATTGGGGCGGCGGCACGCCGACCAGCCTCGCCGGGGCGGACATGATCGCCATCAGCGCCGCGCTCCGTCGGCATTTCGACATCGACGCGGCCACCGAGATCGCGGTCGAGATTGACCCCCGCGTGCTCACCGCCGACCGGCTCGCAGCACTTGCCGCCATCGGCATCACCCGTGCCAGTCTCGGCGTGCAGGATTTCGACCCCAGCGTGCAGCAGGCGATCGGGCGGGAGCAGTCTTTCGCCGAGACCGCAGAGGCGGCGGCGGCGCTGCGCGCTATCGGGGTCGGCTCGCTCAATCTCGATCTGCTCTATGGCCTGCCCTATCAAAGCGAGGCCGGGCTCCGCGCCACCGTGCGCGCCGCGCTCAGTTTGCAGCCCGATCGGCTGGCGGTGTTCGGCTATGCCCATGTGCCCTGGATGCAGCGTCATCAGGCGCTGATCCCCGAGGCGGCACTCCCGGATACCATCGCCCGCTTTCACCAGCGCGAGCTTGCCGAGCGGCTCATCGCCGAGGCCGGCTATACGCCGATCGGGCTCGATCATTTCGCCCGAGCCGAGGACCGCATGGCGGTGGCGGCGCGGGCGGGCGGGCTGCGGCGCAATTTCCAGGGTTACACCACCGATCAGGCGACCGCCCTGATCGGCCTCGGCGCCTCCGCGATCGGCGCCCTGCCGCAAGGCTACGCGCAGAACGCAGCGCGCGTACCTGCCTATCGCGCCGCCCTCGACAAGGGGCAGTTGCCGGTCGCCCGCGGCGTGGCGCTCAACGCGGATGACCGGCTGCGCCGCGCCGCGATCGAGCGGGTGATGTGCGATCTCGCGCTCGACCTGCCGGCACTGATCGCCGCCCATGATGCCGCTCTCGATGCGCTCGATGACGCGCATCCCGCACTCGATGCGCTGGCCGCGGACGGGCTGATCGCCTGGGACGGCGAGCATCTGGCGGTCGCACCCACGGCGCGGCCGTTTTTGCGCGTCATCGCCGCCTGCTTCGATCGCTACCTGCCGCGTGCCGCGAACAGCCCTGTCCCGGCGCGCCACGCCCTGGCGATCTGAACCGGCCGCAGCTGAGGGGCGAGGAATACATGCGCCTATAAGGGCAGCGGCTTTGCCCCCGGTGGCAACTCAACTCGTCGCGGGGATGGGGGTCTCCCAGCTTGGTCCAGGGGCAGCGCTCCTGGCCTTATTTTGACTCGATAAACTCTCCAGAAGTCCTAAGCTTGCCGGCGGAAAAACCGGGAGGAAAGCTATGCCGCATGCGCGCAGCGATGATGGGATCGCCCTTTATTACGAGGAGACTGGATCGGGGACGCCAATTATTTTCGTCCACGAATACGCCGGCGATTGCCGTGCCTGGGAGCCGCAGCTCCGTCATTTCGGGCAGCGCTATCGCGCCATCGCCTTCAACGCTCGCGGCTATCCACCCTCCGACGTGCCGGAAGATCTGGCTTGCTATTCGCAGGACCACGCGGTGGCCGATATCGTCGCCGTGCTCGATCATCTCGGCTTGGCGCGGGCCCATATCGTCGGCCTGTCGATGGGGGGGTTCGCGACACTTCATTTCGGCATCAACCACCCCGCCCGCGCCCTATCCTTGACCGTTGCCGGCTGCGGCTATGGCGCCGAGCCCGAACGGCGTGAGAGCTTCCGCGCCGAAGCCGAGGCCACAGCAGATTTTTTGCGGCGCGAGAGCATGGCGGCCTTTGCCGCGAAATACGGCGACGGGCCGACGCGGGTGCAATTCGCCAACAAGGATCCGCGCGGCTTTGCCCTCTTCCGCGCCCAGCTCGCCGAGCACGACCCGCGCGGCGCGGCGCTGACTCAGCTCGGCGTGCAGCGTGCCCGGCCTTCGCTCTACGATCTGGTGGCGGAGATGGCGCGCATTGAACGGCCCGTGCTCATTCTCACCGGCGATGAGGACTGGCCCTGTCTTAACCCTGCGCTTCTCATGAAGCGCACGATCCCGAGCGCGGCCCTGGCGGTGATGCCCAATTGCGGCCATACCATCAACCTCGAGGATCCGTGCCAGTTCAACCGCATCGTCGGCGACTTCCTCGCCCAGGCCGATGCCGGGCGCTGGCCGAAGCGCGACCCGCGCGCGCTCGACCGCTCCGCGACCGGCATGACCAACCCGTGAGCATAACAAACCCAAGAATTATGACTGGCCCGCGCGAGAGCATTGCGCGCACAGGGGGGAGTGCCTAGTATCTAGTGCTAGAAATTGCGAATGATTCGCATCTTTGCCGCCAAAGGAGTGCCGAGCCGCCATGAGTCGCGTTGAACATGGGATTTCGCGGCGCTGCGAGCGTGCGGTGGTGACCGCCTATCGTGATCTCCGCGCCCATGGCTCGGCGGATTTCGACGCCTTCCGGGCCTGCACCACGCTCTATCGCATCCACCATCCGGAAGCTTCGCTCAACGAAGCGCGCCGGTTGGTGGCGGAATGGATCGACCACCATGTTGTCCGCGGCGATCGTGGCCCGACGCAGGGCTGCTCCTGCGACTGATTTCTCCGCGCCTTATCGCTATTCCGCTGCCGCGCGGGCTGGCCCGGCGCTGAGCAGAAATCCGTCGGCGTAGCCGCCGGCCGCGACCTTGTCGCAAATCTCGCGATAGACCCCGACGCCGCCGATATAGGGCATGAAAACCCGTGGCTTACCCGGGATGTTCGCCCCCATGTACCAGGAATTGGCGGCCGGATAGAGGGTGCGATCGGCGACTTCATTGCCATGCGCGACCCAGGCCTCCTCGGCGTCCGAGCGAGGTTCGATCTGGCTCAGGCCCTCGCGTTGCAGGAAGGCCAGGCAATCGGCGATCCAGTCCACATGCTGCTCGATCGAGACCATCATGTTGCTCAGCACCGAGGGGCTGCCGGGGCCGGTGATGAGGAAGAGATTGGGAAAGCCCGCGGTCATCAGGCCGAGATAGCTGCGCGGGCCGGCTTCCCATTTGTCTCGCAGGCGCGCGCCCAAAGTGCCACGTATGTCGATTCTGGTCAGCGTGCCAGTCATGGCATCGAAGCCGGTGGCGAAAACGATACTATCGAGGGTGAATCTGGCCCCGGTGGTGTCGAGGCCGTGGGAGGTTATCGCGGTGATTGGCGTTGCGTGAAGATCGATGAGGGTGACGTTATCGCGGTTGTAGGTCGCGAAATAATTGGTGTCGGCGCAGATGCGCTTGGTGCCGATCGGATGGTCCTTGGGACAGAGGATCTCCGCCACCTTGGGATCGCGCACGATGGCGCGGATCTGGGCGCGGACGAATTCGGCCGCGGTATCGTTGGCCCGGCGATCGAGTATGAGATCGTTGAAAGCGGCCATGAACCCGAGCCCGCCCGCCGCCCAGCGCGCCTGGTATTCCCGCTCGCGTGTCGCGGGATCGACGGCGAGTGCGGAGGTATCGTTGAGCGGATAGAGAATGCCGGTGCGCATCATGCGCGCTTTCGTGCGGCGCTCGGCATAGGCGGATTTCCAGGCCTGCTCATAATCCGGTGCCATCGGCGCGTTGCGTGCCGGGATGCTGTAATTGGCGGTGCGCTGGAACACGAAAAGCTGTCTGACCTGTTCGGCGATCACCGGAATTGCCTGGATCGCCGAGGAGCCGGTGCCGATGACGCCCACGGTCTGGCCAGTGAAATCGACCCCCTCATGCGGCCAATGCCCGGTGTGGTAGGTTTTTCCCGCGAAACTCTCGCGCCCTGGAATATCGGGCAGCCGCGCGGTCGAGAGGCAGCCGGTCGCCATGATGCAATACCGCGCGCTGAATTCCTCGCCGCCCGCCGTGGTGATCCGCCAACGCCCCGTGGCGTCGTCGAAATGGGCCGCGCGCACCGGGGTTTCAAAATGGATGTCCCGCCGGAGGTCGAAGCGATCGGCGACGTGGTTGGCATAGCGCAGAATTTCGGGCTGGCCGGCGAAGCGCTCGCGCCATTGCCACTCCTGTTGCAATTCTTCTGAGAACGAGAAGGAATACTGCATGCTCTCGACATCGCAGCGCGCGCCGGGATAGCGGTTCCAGTACCAGGTGCCGCCGACGCCCGCGGCTTGTTCGAGAATGATCGCTTTGAGACCAATTCCCCGCAACCGGTGCAGCATGTAAAGCCCGGCGAAACCGGCCCCGACGACGATCGCATCGAGGTTTTCCGATGGTCTCATGTTTTTTGGAGTTGCCGGATCGGACATGGTTTTCTCACGTGTTCGCATGTTTTTTTTGATTATGTCAGCGCCGCGGCATGCGCGTCAACCACAGCGCCTATGCAGCAACATCTCAGTTTGAATTTCGGCTTCCAAAGAGCCGGCTTCTCTAGCAGGTATATATTTGCAAACATGGCATTCGATTCTCTGTCATATTGCTATGAATTTCAATTGCTTGAATGCGAGTTGTGGTGAGGGGTTGTTGGAGGAAAATGATTATTTGAGTGGGTTTGCGGACGCCGCAATTGGTCCTGTCGCGGGGTGTGTGGAAATTCTGGGTGGCGTAATCTCCGGGTGAGTTCAACCACCAGGCTCGGCGTTTGAGCGCCGAGGGAGATCACGCCATGGAGAAGAATAGCACAGCGATGCCGGAAGCCAGCCTGTTTGATGGCACGGCCTGGTTTGACCCGATCGAGGCGGGCCTGCGGGAGCGGATCCGCAGTTTCCTTGAGACCATGCTCGAGGAGGAGCTGACGGCGGCGCTTGGGCGGGGGCGATACCGCCGCGATAGCGCGGCGACGGGTGGATATCGCCACGGTGTCCGTCATCGGTAGATCCTCGGCTCGTTTGGTCCGCTCGACATCACGGTGCCGCGGGGTCGGATACTAAAGCCCGAGGGTGGGACAGCGGAATGGCGGAGTGCCGTGCTGCCCCGTTATGCGCGGATGACCAAGCAAGCCGAGGCCCTGATTGCGGCGACCTATCTCGCCGGCACGAACACGCGACGGGTCAAGCCGGCCTTGGCGGCGTTGTTCCGGGGCGCCGTGGGTAAGGACGTGGTCAGTCGCACCTGGCTCAAGGTCAAGGCTGACTGGGAAGGCTGGAACCGGCGCAGCCTGGCGGAAAAACGTGCACTAGTCAACATTTGATCTGACATTCGGTGTTGGGTTTTGCAATCTGGAGCTGCTGGGCGGGGGTGCGGTCCTTCCCCAGGGCAAAGGACCGCGCCCCCGCCCGCCAGCGGCAAGGGAGACCCATGATGACG
>JAKCCP010000111.1 GCA_021841985.1 Pseudomonadota bacterium
GACACCCCGACGCCCTGCAGAAGGGGCAGCGCGATGATGTTGGCGAAGTTGAGCGCGATCCCGGCGAGCTGGAGGCCGATCACGGTCAGCAGCGCCGAGAGCAGCAGCGGCGCCAGTACCAGCGCGGCATCGCGTGGCCGGCGCAGCGCCACGAGCAGGATCAGGGCGATCGCCGCGAACGCGCTGATCGCCGCGCCGCGGAAGGCGGCAAGGATGGTATGGGCGGCCTCGACCACGACCACCGCCGTCCCGCCCGCGTCGGGGGCGATGCCGCGCGCGGCGGCGACGAAGGCGTACAGCCCGGCGCTGGAGCGGGCCTCCGGCCTGGCCAGCGCCTGAACGCGCACCTGCCCGTCGGCGGCCAGCCAGTCGCGGGTGATCGCTGGCGGCAGATCAGCACGCGCGACCGGGGTCGCGCCAAGCGCGGTGCGGAGCCGCGTCAGCTCCTCGGGCAGGAAGCGGGTCAACGCCGCGTTCATCGCCAGCAGCGCCGCATCCGGGGCATTTTTCAGCGCGCCGAGATCGGCATCGATGCGCGCCAGCGGATGGTCGGGCGGCAGTTTGGCCAACGCCGGCGCCAGCGCGTGCCGGGCCGCGGCGATCGCCAGCCGGATCTGCTCGGGCGTCACGGGCACGCTCTCGCGGGGCGCCAGCGTTGCCGCCAAAACGCTCGCCGCGTCGCTGATTAAAGAGAGTTTTTCCTTCTGGTTCGCGGGCACGAAGCTGTCGAGGGTGAGGGCGTCCGCCACCATCGGCAGCGCCCTGAGCCGCGCCGCGAGCTGGTCGGCGGCGTCGGCGTTTGGGGTGAGGATATCGATGCTGTAGGGGTTGGTCAGCGGGTCGTCCATCAGATCATGCAGCGTGCGCATCGCCTCGCCGCGCGGATCCTTGGTATGCAGCGGATCGGAATCGAAGGCGAGACGAGGCACCAGAATGAGCCCGAGCAGGGCCAGCGCCGCGAAGCCCACGAGCAACGGCACGCGATGCCGGACAAGCCGCGCCTCGAGGACGTCGCCCACGGCAAATCCCACCTCCCGCCCCTCGCCCGGTGGGCGAAACAGGGTGAGCAGCGCCGGGAGAAACAAAATCGTGCAGAAAAAGGCGATGATCATGCCGCTGCCGGCGATCAGGCCGAGTTCCGCGACGCCGGCGAAAGCGGTCGGCACGAAGGCGTAGAACCCGGCCGCGGTGGCCAGGGCCGCGATCAGGATCTGCCCGCCGGCCGCGCGCGCCGTCGCCTCCAGCGCCGCGTCGGGCGCGGCGAGGGTATGCCGCGCCTCGCGGTAGCGGACGGAAAACTGGATGGCGAAATCGACGGCGATCCCGATGAAGAGAATGGCGAAGGCGAGCGAGACGAGATTGAGCGTGCCAACGGCGAGCGCCGCAAACCCGGTGGTGAGGATCAGCCCAAGGCCGAGAGTGGCCAGGATCGGCAGGATCAGGCGCGGGCTTTTCACCGCCAGCACCAGCCAGAGCGTGATCAGGGCAATGCTGGCGATCGTGTCGAGCGCCATGCCCTGGGCGAGCGAGGCGAATTCCTCGTCATCGAGGGCGACCGAGCCGGTGAGGCGGACATGCGCCACGCCACGCCGGACGAATTCCAGTTTGGCCGCCGCGTCGCGCACCGCCGCGCTTGCCGCGGCGCCGGGGGCGAGGGCGGCGTGGTCGAGGACGGGCTGGATCAGAACGAAGCGGTAGCGTGGGGCGAGTTCGGCGAGTTTCCCCCCCCCTATCAGGCGCTGCCAGGACAGCGGCGTCGGCTGCCCATTGACGCTCGCCGCAAGCGTCGCGTGGAAGCTTTCCAGCGCCGGGAGGTAGGGGGTCAAATCAGCCTCGCCTTGCGCCACCCCCATGCCGATCAGCGAAAGCGCGGAAAAGAGGCCGCGCGCCGAGGGGTCGGCGGCGAGCTGGCCGAGGAAGGGCTGGGCGTCGATGATATGGTCGAGGAGGTCGCCGAGTTCGGGCTTGTCGAGGAACAGCAGCCCCTCGCGAGCGAAAAACGGCAGCGCGTCGGGGCGCGAGATGGCGCGGAAATGCGCATGATCGGGGGCCAGCGCGGCGGCGAGGTCGCGCGCGGTCTCGTCCGCCTCCTCGGGCAGCGCCGCGTCGATCACCACCACCAGCGTATCGGAGAGGCCGGGAAAGGCGCGATTGAGAGCGATTTCGTTCTGCCGCCAGGGCAGGGAAGCAGCGAACATGTGATCGGTGTCGGTATCGACGCCGAGATGGCGCGCCGCCCAGAATCCCGCGAGCAGGGCAAGGGCTAGGCCAAGGAGCGCGACCACAAGCGCATGGCGGCGGCTGAAGCCGACGGCGCCGGCGAGGAGGTTTGCGAGCATGGGAAATCCGTGTGATGGCAGCCATCCCCTAGCGCATCTTGCCGATGGCACAAGAGCCCGACGGGCGCGAGCGTCGCGCGCCGGGGCGACCCTCACGCCCGCTGTCGAGACGATGCGGAGCGGGGCGCGGGGGCGGGGCGGGCCGGAGGGGCGGGGGTTTTCGGGCTGAAATGGCACCAGGGCGCGGCGACGCAGCGCCAGCATTCCGGCATGCGGGCCTTGCAGACATAGCGTCCGTGCAGGATCAGCCAGTGATGGGCATCGCGCAGCATCTCGGGAGGGATGCGCTTGATCAGGGCGTCTTCCACGGCACGCGGGGTTTTCCCCGGCGCCAACCCGGTGCGGTTGGCAAGGCGGAAAATATGGGTATCAACCGCCATGGTGCTGGCGCCGAACGCGACGTTGAGCACGACATTGGCGGTCTTGCGCCCGACGCCGGGCAGGGCCTCGAGCGCCGCGCGCTCGGCCGGCACCCTGCCACCGTGGCGCTCGACCAGGAGACGAGCGAGTTCGGCGAGATGGCGCGCTTTTGACTGCCAGAGGCCGATACTTCGGATATAACGCCCGATACCAGCCGCGCCGAGCGCCGCCATCGCTGCGGGCGTGGGGGCGGCGGCGAAAAGCGCCGGCGTCGCGCGGTTGACGCTGGCATCGGTCGCCTGGGCGGAGAGCACCACGGCGACGAGCAGGGTGAAGGGATCGTGATAGAGCAGTTCGGTGCGCGGGGCGGGATTGGCGGCGGCGAGGGCATCGAGAAACGCCCGTATCTCGGCCGCCGAAAGCGGCCTGGCGGGAGACGGAGGGGCGGGGCGGGCTTTTGCTGCCGGCATGAGACGCTTCTCGCGCGCGCCGGGGTGGCTGGCAAGGCGCATCGTCGGCCTATATATCAGCGATGAGCGAAGCCCTGGCACCCCTGGCGGATGACGCGGTTTTGTTCGAGGCGGTGATCGTGCCGCATCGCAGCCTTTCGCGGCGCGGGCTGGCGCTGGTGATCGCCGCCATTTGCGCGGCCAGCTTCCTCACCGCGCTGATCTTCTGGCTGCTCGGCGCCTGGCCGGTGGCCGGCTTCAGCGGCGCCGAGGTCACCCTCGCGGTGGTGCTGATGCGCGCCCATGCCCATGTCGCCCATGAGAGCGAGATGGTTCTGCTCTCGGCGCGCGGGCTGCGCGTCATCCGCACCGACCGCCGTGGCGCGCGGCGCGAGCGGGCGCTCGATCCCTCCTGGCTGCGCGTGGAACTGCTCGAACGCGCCGGTCGTGTGCCGGCTTTGCTGCTCACCGGCGGGCGGGTGCGCGAAGAGATTGCCGTCCGGCTTGGCGAGGCCGAAAAGCGCGACCTCGCGGCGGCGCTCGCCGAGGCGCTGCACGCCTGGCGCCATCCGCGTTTCGATAATCCGCAATTGCGCGAGGAGTGAGAGGAAAACCTTTGCAATCCCTTCCGGGATGCGGGTCTGGGGCCGCTGGCCCCAGCGGGGTCCAGGGACAGAGCCCCTGGCCTTGTCGTTATGACGCCGCTCAGCCGCCGGTGACGCTCATGTGCCGCGCCAATGCCGGGCGCTGGTGGCGGCGGTCGATGATGAAGTCATGGCCCTTGGGTTTGCGCGCGATGGCGGCGAGGATGGCCTCGCGCAGGGCTTCCGCGCCGGCATCCGCGCGGAGTACGGCGCGGAGATCGGCGGCATCTTCCTGGCCGAGGCACATGAAAAGCGTCCCGGTGCAGGTGAGGCGCACGCGGTTGCAGCTTTCGCAGAAATTATGCGTCATCGGCGTGATGAAGCCGATGCGCCGGCCGGTTTCGGCGACGCTGTAGTAGCGCGCCGGCCCGCCGGTACGGTAATCGGTGGCGGCCAGCGTCCAGCGTTCCCTGAGCCGGGCGCGGACCAGCGAGAGCGGCAGGTATTGCTCGGTGCGGTCGCCCGCGATCTCGCCCAACGGCATGGTCTCGATCAGCGTGAGGTCAAATCCATGCTCGCCGCACCAGGCCACCAGCGCGTCGATCTCGTGCTCGTTGACGCCCTTGAGCGCCACCGTGTTGATCTTGACCGCGAGACCCGCCGCCTTGGCGGCGAAGATGCCATCGAGGGTTTTTTCGATCCGCCCCCAGCGGGTGATGGCGGTGAAGATTGCGGGATCAAGGGTATCGAGGCTGACATTGACACGCCGGACGCCCGCGGCGCGCAGCGGTTCGGCGAAACGGGTGAGCTGGCTGCCATTGGTGGTCAGGGTGAGCTCGTCGAGCCCCTGGCCGAGGCGGCGGCCGAGCCCCTCGAACAGCCGCATCACGTCACGCCGCACCAAAGGCTCGCCGCCGGTGATGCGGAGTTTTTTCACGCCGAGCCCGATAAACGCCGCACACAGGCGCTCCGTCTCCTCGAGCGAAAGAATCTCCGCTTTGGGCAGAAAGGTCATATCCTCGGCCATGCAATAGACGCAGCGGAAATCGCAGCGATCGGTGACCGATACGCGGAGGTAGGTGATGTCCCGCCCGAATGGGTCTCGCATGATGAAATATTTTCCCCGGCGCGCCGTCGCCGCACCCACTATAGTTTCGGGTCTTATGGACGGTTCCGCAAGGGGTGGTGTGGGGCGCTCACGGCGCATCACTTTCGACGATTTCCAAAGATACCACGCGGATGTTCACCAGAATTTTGCCAATATGCTCGAAATTAACGGTGATCCGCTCGCCGATCGCGGATTGCACCTGGCCGATGCCCCAGTCCGGCCGCGCCGGGTTGCGGACCCATTGGCCGGGCTCGATCAGCGCGGGGGGGAGCGAAGGGAACGATGACGCCATGCCATGACGATCTAAGCGCCTCGCACCCTTGCCTGTCGAGACGGCCGCCGAGACCGCGGCTCCGGCTTTGCCGCCGCGCCCAAAATCACCCAAAAGCGCCCCCTGGAGGAACGAAGCGATGGAAACGAGCGGCTCTCCTCTGCATCTCGCGGAACTGCTCGCGGCACGGCTCTGCCATGAGTTCAGCGGCTTGATCGGCGCGGTGGCGAGCGCGATCGGTGCCGTCGAGGATGACGGCGCGGCCGCGCTCGGCCTCGCCGCCGAAGCCGCCAGCGCGCTCACGCTGCGGCTCCGGCTGTGGCGTGCCGCCTGGAGCGAAGCCGATGAGATGCTCGGGGTCGCGGATCTTCTCGATCTGCTGCGCGCCCTGCCGGGTGCGCGCCGCATCGCCTACGAGGCCGTGGGTCTGCCGGCGGAGGTGGCGTTTTCGCCGGAGGCAACGCGGCTGCTCCTCAACGTGCTGATCCTTGCCACCGAATCACTCCCCCTGGGCGGGCGCGTGCTGCTGAGCGGCCAGCCCAGCGGCGATGTCGTGGTGGCGATCGAGGGGCCGCGCGCCGGCTGGCCCGCGGGCTTCGCCGCCTGGCTCGCCGACGCTGCCTGCGCCTGGGCCGCGCTCGGCTCGCCGCGCACGCTCCAGGGACCGCTCACCGCGCTGATGGCACGGGAAAGCGGCCTCCGCCTCTCGCCGCTGTTTCCCGCCGCCGCGGCCGACGCCACGCCGAGCCCGCTGCTGCTCGGCCTCGCGCCATCTTGAGGCGCCGCGAGGCCGCCCTCGCGTCACAGCAGGAATTCGGCCAAATGCGCGGCGTGCTCCTTGACCCGCTCGAACAGCGGCCGCGCCGACCAGGTGGCGGGGTCGATGCGGCGGGAATGCGCGACATCGTCGGCGAAAAGCGCCTCCAAGCCGCGGGCGAAGGCGCGGTCGAGGATCACCGCGTTGATCTCGTTGTTATAGATCACGCTCCGCCAGTCGAGATTGGCCGAGCCCACGCTCGACCAGGCGCCGTCGATCACCGCCGTCTTGGCGTGCAGCACCACCCCCTCGCGCTCGTAGATCTGCACCCCCGCCTTCAGCAGGTGCTCGTAATGGGCGCGGCCGGCATCGATCACCGTGTTGCTGGTGCTGTGCGCGGGCACCACGATCGCGACATCGACGCCGCGCCGGGCGGCCGCGATCAGCGCCCGTTCGAGGTCGGGGGTGGGGGAGAAGAACCCGGTGGTGAGATGGATGGATTGGCGCGCCAGCGAAATCATCACAATCAGCGTGCGATAGATCAGCGGATGGCCGTCGACCGGGGCGCCGCCCACCGCCTGCACCAGGGCGCCGCCCGGTTTCTCGGCGGGCGGGGGCGGGGGCGGCGGCAAGGGCGGACCGTTCTGGCCCCGCCAGGTGCGTTCGAACAAATGCTCGAACTGTAGCGCCGCCGGTCCAGCGATGCGCACATCGGTATCGCGCCAGACCATGCCATCAGGCGTATCGTCGTGATTGCGCCGGTTGTTATAGACCTGATTGATATTGACGCCGCCGGTGACGACAATCGCATTGTCCACCACCAGCAACTTGCGGTGGTCGCGGCGATTGGGATCGAACGATACGCGGAGCGAGAAGCGCAAGGGGTTGTATTCCAGCACATGGACGCCGCCCTGGCGCAGCCGCTCGATCAGCGCGTTGGGCGTCGTCAACGAGCCGAAACTGTCAAAAACGAGATTGACCTCGACACCCGCAGCCCGCTTGGCGAGCAAAAGATTGCCGAAACGCGCGCCCTCGACCGGGTCGAATTCGTAGGTCTCCATATCGATCCGCCGCTGCGCGCCGGCGATCGCAGCGGCGATGGCGGCGTAAGTGGCCTGGCCGTTGGCCAGCAGCCGCACATCGTTACCGCCGATGAAGGGGGCGTGAACGATCCGCTCCTCCTGGCGGCGCATCAGATCGAGCGTGCCTTGCGGATCGGCGCTGCGGGCGGCGATGGCGATATCGCCATCGACCGCAGGCAGGCTCGCGCAGCCCGCCAGGAGGAGGAGCACAAGAAAAGACGCGCGGTGCCGGCGAGCGCTACGGCGGAGCATGACCAATTTCTCTCGTGGAGCCGCCATTTACACTTTGTTCGGACCCTTGAGGCAAGTATCGCCCCGGGCCAATTTTTGCCGCTCGAGAGACCTCGCGAGGAACCCCTGGATGGACGATCTGCTGGTCGATTTTCTGACCGAGACCAATGAGAGTCTCGCAGAGCTGGATGTCGCCCTGGTGCGGCTGGAGCGCACGCCCGACGATCAGCCGACCCTGTCGCTGATTTTCCGTCTGGTGCATACCATCAAGGGCACTTGCGGGTTTCTCGGCCTGCCGCGGCTGGAGCGCGTCGCGCACGCGGCGGAGAACGTGCTCGGCCGGGTGCGCGATGGCGAACTCGCCGCGACCAGCGCGATCGTCAGCGCGGTGCTCGCCGCCCTCGACCGGATCAAGGAAATCATGGCCGGCCTCGCCGAGGCCGGCGCCGAGCCGGCGGGCGCCGACGACGCGCTGATCGCCGCCCTCGATACCGCCGCCGCCGCCGGCCGGGCCGGGGCAGACGCCGCGCCCCCGGCCGAGCCCACTCTGGCCGCGCCCCCTCTGGCCGAGGCCGCCACGCCGGCGCCGCGCGAGGGGGCGGACGCGGTGGTCACGGGCCAGACCATCCGTGTTGGCGTCGATGTTCTCGAGGATTTGATGACCCTGGTGAGCGAGCTGGTGCTGACCCGCAACCAGTTGCTCCAGCTCGCCCGGAACGAGCAGAACAGCGCCTTCGCGGTGCCGCTACAGCGGCTCTCGCACATCACCACCGACCTCCAGGAAGGGGTGATGAAAACCCGCATGCAGCCGATCGGCAATGCCTGGAACAAATTGCCGCGGCTGGTGCGCGACCTCGGCCATGAGCTGGGCAAGAAGATCGACCTCGTGATGCGCGGCGCCGAGACCGAGCTTGACCGCCAGGTGCTGGAGCTGATCAAGGATCCGCTCACCCACATGGTGCGCAACAGCGCCGATCATGGGCTGGAAGGGTCGGAGGAGCGGCGCGCGGCGGGAAAACCCGAGACCGGGCGCATCACCCTTAATGCCTATCACGAGGGCGGCCACATCATCATCGAGATCGCCGATGACGGGCGCGGCCTCAGCATCGAGCGCATCCGCGCCAAGGCCCAGGCGCTCGGGCTGGCGAGCGAGGTCGAACTCGCGGCGATGAGCGAGAGGCAGATCCAGCGCTTCATCTTCCATGCCGGATTTTCCACCGCCGCCGCCATCACCGCCGTGTCCGGGCGCGGCGTCGGCATGGATGTCGTCAAAACCAATATCGAGCGCATCGGCGGCACCATCGACCTCAAGAGTACCCAAGGCGCCGGCACCATTTTCACCATCAAGATCCCGCTCACCCTGGCGATCGTCGCGGCCCTGATCGTCGAGGCCGGCGGCGAACGTTTCGCGATCCCGCAGATCAGCGTCGTCGAGCTGGTGCGCGCTGGCCTCGCGGGCGAGGCGGCCAGCGATCAGCCGGTGATCGAGCGGATCAACGAGACGCCGGTGCTCCGCCTGCGCGACCGACTGCTGCCGCTGGTCAATCTGCGCGAGCTGCTCGGCCTGGGTGCCGCGGTCGGGGTGGCGCGCGAGTTCTACATCGTCATCGCCCAGGTGGGGTCGAGCCTGATCGGCGTCATCGTCGATCGCGTCTTCGACACCGAGGAGATCGTGGTCAAGCCGGTGGCGCCGATCCTCCGCCACATCACCATGTTCAGCGGCAACACCATCCTCGGCGACGGCTCGGTGATCATGATCCTCGACCCCAATGGCGTCGCGCGCGCCAGCGGCAGCGCCGGCAACGGCGAGAGCCGCAAGCCGTTGCCCGCGACAGCCGAAACCATGACCTCGGCCGCCCGCACCGCGATGCTGCTGTTCCGGGTCGGCGAGGGCGCGCCGAAGGCGGTGCCGCTCGGCCTGATCGCCCGGCTCGAGGACATCCCACGCGAGCGCATCGAGACATCCTCGGGCCAGGCGGTGATGCAGTATCGCGGCCGGCTGATGCCGCTCATCCCCTTTGCCGGCGCCACCCTCGCGGGTGAGAGCCAGGCGGTGCTGGTGTTCAGCGACGGCACCCGCTTCATGGGGCTGATGGTCGATGAGATCGTCGATGTCATGGACGAGGTGCTACACATCGAGCTTGGCACCGAGACCGCCGGCCTGCTCGGCAGCGCGGTGATCGGCGGCCGGGCGACCGATGTCATCGATACCGATTACTGGCTGCGGCTGGCCTATCAGGACTGGTTCAGGGTTGGCCATGACCCGCGTCCCGACGCCCTCGCGCCGCATCTTTTGCTGGTTGAGGACAGCGAATTCTTCCGCCAGCTTCTGGTGCCGGTGCTGGTGGCGGCGGGCTATCGCGTGAGCGCGGTCGAAAGCGCGGCGCAGGCGCTCAGGCTCCGCGCGGCGGGCACACGGGTTGACGCCATCATCTCCGACATCGTCATGCCCGACATGGACGGCCGCGCCTTCGCCCGCGCGATTCGTGAGGATGGCGCCTGGAGGGGGCTGCCGCTGATCGCTTTCTCGGGACGCGCCGAGCCGGCCGATATCGCGGCCTCGCGCCAGGCCGGTTTTACCGAGCACATCGCCAAATCCGAGCGTGATAAGCTGCTCGCGACCCTCAGGGATCAGCTTGCCCCGGTTGGCGTCGAAAGCGGAGTTGGCGCCGAAAGCGGGGTCGCGCCGTGAGCGCGGCCACGGCGATGCCCGCCGCCGAAGCCGCGGGTGCCGACGAGGAGCGGGTTTTTGTCACCCTCATGCTCGCCGATCAGCTCTGCGGCATTCCGGTGCTCGCGGTGCGCGACGTGCTGGCGGCGCGCAACATCACCCGCATCCCGCTTGCTCCGGCCGAGATCGCGGGCAGCCTCAATCTGCGCGGGCGCATCGTCACCGCGATCGATCTCCGCCGCCGTCTCGGCCTGCCGCCGCCGCCCGAGGCGGCCTCGCGCATGGCGGTCGTCACCGAGCAGGGGGGCGAACTCTATGCGCTGCTGGTCGATCAGGTGAGTGAGGTGCTGAGCCTGGCGGCGCGGGATTTCGAGCACAACCCGCCGACCCTGCCAATGCTCTGGGCGAGCCATAGCGCCGGCATCTATCGCCTGCCCGGGCGGCTGATGGTGGTGCTCGATGTCGGCCGAATTCTTGCGCTGACGGCGGCGCAATAGGAGAGTCTCATGGCGGTGGCGCGATGCCTGTGCCTGGTGGTCGATGACAGCCGGGTGGTGCGCAAGGTGGCGAGGCGCATCCTCGAGACGCAGGGATTCGCGGTCGAGGAGGCGGAGAACGGGCAGTTGGCGCTCGATGCCTGCCGCCGCCATCTGCCCGGCGCGATCCTACTCGATTGGAACATGCCGGTGATGAACGGCATCGAATTCCTCCAGAACCTGCGCCGGGAATTCGGCCCCGAGAGGCCGCCGGTCCTGTTCTGCACCACCGAGACCGAAATGAGCTATATCGAGCAGGCGATCGCCAATGGCGCGCAGGAATTCATCATGAAACCATTCGACGACGACATCCTGCTCGCCAAATTCGCCCAGGTCGGGCTGCTTTGAGCTTTTCCGCCCACCCCGCCCCGCTCCGTCCCGGCGCGGCCCTCGGTGCCGCCCCTGGCGCGATCCGCGTCGCCATCTGCGACGACAGCGTCGTGGTGCGCGGCGCGCTCGCCCGGATGATCGAGGCCGAACCCGATCTCACGGTGGTCGCCCGGCTCCACGATGGCAGCCAGGCGATCGCGGCGGTGCGGCGCCTCGCGCCAACCGCGCCGATCGACGTCCTGATCCTCGATATCGAGATGCCGGTGCTCGACGGGATCGCCGCTCTCCCCCAATTGATGGCGGCCGATCCCGGCTTGCGGGTGATCATGGCCTCGACCTTGACGACGCGCGGGGCGGAGATCGCGATGCGCGCGCTGCGGCTGGGGGCGGCCGATTACCTCCCGAAACCCTCGGCCGCGCTGACCGCCGATGACAGTTTCCGCCGCGAGTTGCTCGCCAAGATCCGCGGCCTCGCTCGGCTGCGCCGCAGCGCCCGCCCGATCGGAACCGAGACCGCACCGAGCGCCGGGGCGACGGCGCGGCGCCGCCCGCCGCCCGCGCGCCCGCCGCTGCTGCTCGCCATTGGCAGCTCGACCGGGGGGCCATCGGCGCTCTTTACCCTGGTTCAGGGGCTCGGCGCGGATCTCCGCCTGCCCGTGGTGCTGACCCAGCACATGCCGGCCACCTTCATCCCGATCCTCGCCGATCACCTTTGCCGAGTCGGGGCCATGCCCTGCGCCGAGGCGCGCGACGGCGAGGCGCTCCGCCCCGGCCACATCCATCTCGCCCCGGGCGATCGCCATTTGCTGGTGGTGCGCGAGGGGGATCTCTTGCGCGCCCGGGTGAGCGCCGATCCGCCGGTCAATTTCTGCCGCCCCGCCGTCGATCCCATGCTGCTGAGCGCTGCGGTTGCCTGTGAGGGGCGGGTGCTGGTGGCGATGCTGACCGGCATGGGCCATGACGGGCGGGAGGGTACCCGCGCCGTGGTCGAGGCGGGGGGCGCGGCGATCGCCCAGGACGAGGCCACGAGCGTGGTCTGGGGTATGCCCGGCGCCATCACCGAGGCCGGGCTCTGCCATGCCGTTCTGCCGCTGGCGCGGATCGCGCCCCGGCTGCGTGAGATGATGGGCCTGCGTGAGATGGCCGGCTCGTGAGCCCGCATGCCTTCGCGGTCTTCGCGGCGCTGTTGCGCAACCGCTCGGGGCTCACGATCGGGCCGGACAAGCTCTATCTGCTGGAAACCCGTCTCACGCCGCTGCTCAGGCAGCACCGGATTGCCAACCTGGACGGGCTGGC
>JAKCCP010000118.1 GCA_021841985.1 Pseudomonadota bacterium
GATCTCGCCCTCGAAATCGCCGCCGCCGGGGCGCATAATCTGCTCCTCATCGGCCCGCCGGGCGGCGGCAAATCGATGCTCGCGGCGCGGCTTCCCGGCCTTCTTCCCGATCTCACCCCGGAGGAGGCGCTGGAAGTCAGCATGATCCATTCCGTCGCCGGGATGCTCGAGGAGGGGCGCCTCCTCATGCGCCCGCCCTATCGCGAGCCGCACCACTCCGCCTCCATGGCGGCGCTCACCGGCGGCGGTCAGCGGGCGCGGCCGGGCGAGGTCTCGCTCGCCCATCGCGGCGTCCTGTTCCTCGACGAATTGCCGGAATTTCCCCGCCCGGCGCTGGAGGCGCTGCGCCAGCCGATGGAGGCCGGACGCACCACCGTCTCACGCGCCAGCGCGCATATCACCTACCCCGCGCGGTTCCAGCTCGTCGCCGCGATGAACCCCTGCCGCTGCGGCCATCTCGGCGACGTCACCCGCGAATGCACCCGCGCGCCACGCTGTGGGGAGGAGTATCTGAGCCGCATCAGCGGCCCGCTGCTCGACCGCATCGATCTCACCGTCATGGTCCAGCCGGTTTCGCCGGCCGAACTTTCGCGCGCCCCGGCCGGCGAAGGGTCGGCCGCCGTCGCCGCGCGGATCGCCGAGGCGCGTCGCCGTCAGCGCGAACGCGGCGCCGCGATCAACGCCGAAATCGAACCCGGCGCCATCGCCCTCGCCGCCGAAGCGCGCGCCTTCGCCGAGCAGGCGGCGGAAAAGCTGCGCCTCTCCGCGCGCGGTTTCACCCGCATCCTGCGCATCGGGCGCAGCATCGCCGACCTCGCCGGCGCGGCGATCGTCCGGCGCGAGCACATCGCCGAAGCCCTCGCCTTCCGCCACCGGATTCCGGGGAAATCTCTCTGAAATATGCGACGAAAGAAAGAGCAGGGGGGCTTTGCCCCCCGAGCAGACCAAAAGGGTCTGCGTTCGACGAAAGAAAGAGCAGGGGGCTTTGCCCCCTGCACCCCCACCAAAGGCAATGCCTTTGGAAACCCTCCCGAGGGCGAGAAATCAGATCGGCGGCCTGGTATCGGTGATCTCCAGAATAGTGAGAAGCTTGGCCAGCGCCGCCGGCTTGTCGGTCTTGTCGAGCGCCGCCAGCTCCGCCGCCAGACGTTCCAGCGCCGCCTCGAAAATCTGCCGCTCGCTGAAGCTCTGATCCGGCTGGCCAGCATTGCGGCGAAGATCCCGCACCACCTCGGCCACCGCCAGCGGATCACCGGAATTGATCTTCGCCTCATATTCCTGCGCCCGGCGCGACCACATCGTGCGCTTGATCCGCGCCCGCCCCTTGAGCATCGCCAGGGCTTCGTCGAACAGCTTGCGCGTCGCGAGCTTGCGCAGCCCAGCACTCCGCGCCTTCGCCACCGGCACGCGGAGCGTCATGCGGTTTTCCTCGAAGGTGATGTGGATCAGCTCCAGCTTGTGCCCGGCGATCTCCTCGACCGCGATGCGCTCCACCTTGCCGACCCCATGCGTCGGATAAACGACATGATCGCCGGCGACGAATTTCTCCGCCTTGGCCGGCGCCCGGGCCAGCAGCATCGGCTTGCCGCCGCCATCGTTGCGGGCCGCGGGCGCGGACCTGACGGGGGCGACCTTGGCGCCGGTGTCGGACGTCTCCGCCACGACCTCACGCGCCACCGCGCCATCACTCTCAAGAGAAGCGGCAACCACCGCGGCAGGTTTCATTCATCCAACCTCGTTGTTCTGGGCGATCCCGGAGCCGGCGGCCAAGCCGCACAGCCGGCACCGCATCGACGCCAAGCCATAGGACCGAGCAAACCCCGCCCGCGACTCGCGCCGCAGCCGCGGTCACCCGATCCCTAACCGTGATGCCATTGAACGTCCGTTGAGCACACCTGGATGAGAGCGCATCCTGGCCGGCACCCACCTGGTTTGGCAGGCACCGGAAAGATGGCCCCCCCGGGAGCGCGGTCACCATGGGCGTTCGTGGCAGCTTAATTACACCTAACCACTCTACTACCACAATTCGCGCCGCCGGTCACGCCCTGCGTCGGGGGCGGGCGAGAGGCAGGGTCAGGGCTGGCCAGGATCGGGCGAGAACAACTCTCCCTTGCCCGGCTTGTCCTTCCACTCATCGGCATCCTCGGGCGGGGTGCCTTTGCGGGTGATGTTCGGCCACTGTCCGGCATAGTTGCGATTGGCCTCGAGCCAGGCACTGGCACGGTCGTCGCTGTCGGGGACGATCGCCTCGGCCGGACATTCCGGCTCGCAAACCCCGCAATCGATGCACTCGTCCGGATGGATGACCAGCATATTCGCGCCGACGTAAAAACAATCGACCGGGCACACCTCGACACAGTCCATGTATTTGCAGCGAATGCAGTTTTCCGTGACCACGTAGGTCATTGCGCTCTCCTCGATCGATCGGCGGCCGCCGGTTGCGCGGCGGCAAGGTCATGGGCCGCGATATGCCGCCTTATCCCGGTCGGCGCAAGAGACCGGCCGTGCCTCGCCGATCTCGTCATAGAGCGCCCGCGCCTGCTCCGGCCCGAGCCGCCGCGCCGCGAGCTGCGCCACCCGCAGCACCCGGACCTCGTGTCTGAGCGCCAGCGTCAGCACATCGCCGATACGCAGGCGGAAATCGGGCTTTTCCACAAGCTGGCGATTGACCCGGACCCATCCCTCCGCGACCAGCCGCGCGCAATCGCTCCGGCTGCGGCGCACGCGCGCGCAGAACAGCCATTTATCCAGCCGCTGCCAAGGAATGGCGGCGGGTTCAGCCATGGCGGAGTGCGGCGAGCGCCGCGAACGGGCCGCCAGCCGTGGCCGGACGCAGGCGCGTCGGCGCCGGCGGACGTGACGGGCGCGGTCTTCGGGCGGCAATGAAGGGCGGCGCCGGCGGCCCGGCGCAACCGGTCGGAAGACCGGCGGCGGGGATGACGCGAAAGCCCAGCGCCCGCACCACCGCCGGCAGCAGCGCCGCCTTGACGCCGAGCCGCGCGGCGAGCGCGGCCGGCAGCGGACATTGCCCGCCTCGTGTCGCGCGCGCGAGATCGGCGATGACAGGCTCGGCGATATCGAGCCGCAGCAAAACCGGCCCCGCCGGCAGCCAGCCGAGGGCCAGCGAAAAATCCTCCGGCCAGGGTGCGGGTGCTGTGATGGCGATCGCCGCCGGCGGCGGCAAAGGCGGCGTCTCGATCCCGCGCGCCAGCGCCAGAAGCTGCGCCCGGAGCGCCATCGCCCGCGGCTTCAGCATCCCCGCGAGCCAGGCCGCGTAACGTCCGGCCACGACGCCGTTCCTCGCGAGCAGGGCGCGCACCCGCGCCGGCATCCGTTCCTCTGCGATCTCCGCTCCCGGTATCTGCTCCCTGGGCACGACGCCGAGGCCTTCGCCGAGCAGATGCGCGATACCGCGCAGCGCCGGCGCGTCGGCGGCGGCGATGAAGGCGTGCAAAGGCGCGAAATCGGCGGCGATCCGCCGTTCGAGATAGAGCGCCACGCGCTCGCGCACGCGAAGGGCGAGGCCGCCCGAGACGAAATCATTTTCGGCGACCACGATGCGCGGCCGGGCGAGGCTGGCCCCGGCGAGCAGCCGCGCCAGCGGCGCCCCTTCCCAGGTCAGGTGATGATCGGCGGTCAGGGTGAAGGCGCTATCGGGCAGCGCCGCGAGCCGCGCGACGCGCCGCCCGATCTCGGTCGCCAGCGACCGCCGCGCGGCGCGCTCCACCAGCCGCCGCTGATCGCCGAGCGCGCGCGGATCGGGGGCGAAGCGGAGCCCCGTCATGCGCCCGACCGCGTGCCCCTCGACCACCACCTCGCCAGCGGCGGTCACCGCCGAGAGCAGCGCCTCGTCGGCGCCGGCATCGAGCCGGCGCAGAAGCTGCGTCGCCCGGCGATCGACGAACCGCGCCGCGAGCCGCTCGTGCAGCGCATCCGAGAGCAGATCCTCGACCGCGCGGGCGCGCCCCCGCCAATGCGCCGCGTCGGCCAGCCAATCCGGGCGCGCCGCGATATAGGCCCAGATGCGAATGCCGGCGAGGCGCTGCATGAGGGTATCGATATCGCCCTCGGGGCGGCTCAACGCCTCGATCTGCCCGGCGATCCAATCGGCCGGCAGAGGCTCGCCGCGCACGAGATGGGCGAAGACGCGGGCAGCGAAGCGGGCATGGGTGTCATCGCCGAGCTTGCGGAAATCCGGGATCGACGCCGCCTCCCACAGCAGCGCGACCCGCCCCGGCCGGTCGGCGAGGGCGCGCAGTTCGGGGTCGCGCGCGAGGGTCGCGAGCGTCGCCACATCGCTCGCCTCATTGCCGCGCGCAAGACCCGGCCCCGGCGGCGGCGCTTGCAAACTCTGCAGGAGCGCCTCCGGCGAGGAGAAATCGAGCGCCGGGTTGCGCCAGTAAAGCTGCGCCAGCGGCTCGAAACGATGCCCCTCGATCGCCGCCACCAGCGCCTCGTCGAGCGGCGGGCAGCGGGCGGTGGTGCCGAAACTCCCATCGCGCAGCCCGCGCCCGGCCCGCCCGGCGATCTGGGCCAATTCCGGCGCGCTGAGACGCCGCGGCCGGCTTCCGTCGAATTTGCCGAGCCCGGCGAAGGCGACATGGTCGACATCCATGTTCAGCCCCATGCCGATGGCATCCGTCGCCACCAGGAAATCGACCTCGCGGTTCTGATAGAGCGCGACCTGCGCATTGCGGGTGCGCGGCGCCATCCGCCCCATCACCACCGCGCAGCCGCCGCGCCGGCGACGGATCGCCTCGGCGATGGCATAGACCTCCTCGGCGCTGAAGGCGACGATGGCGGAGCGCGGCGCGAGATGGGTGAGCTTCACCGCCCCTTCATGCGCGAGGCGCGAGAGCCGCGGCCGGGTTTCGATCTCGGCCTCCGCCACCAGCCGGCGCACCAGCGGGCGGATGGTTTCGGCGCCGAGAAACATCGTCTCGACGAGGCCGCGCGCCGATAACAGCCGGGCGGTGAAGATATGGCCGCGATCGGGATCGGCGCAGAGCTGGATTTCATCGACGGCGAGAAACTCGACCGGGCGCGCGAGCGGCATCGCCTCCACGGTGCAGGAAAACCACCGCGCCTCGGGCGGCACGATCTTCTCCTCGCCGGTGATCAGGGCGACGCGGCTCACCCCCTTGATCGCCACCATGCGCTCGTAATTCTCGCGCGCCAAGAGCCGGAGCGGAAAGCCGATGATGCCCGAGCCATGCGCGAGCATCCGCTCCATCGCCAAATGTGTCTTGCCCGTATTGGTGGGGCCGAGCACGCATTTCACGCGCGACGAAAAATCCGCCATCATCGGAATCTCAGCCACCGCGCCGCGAATTGCAACCCCGCGACAGGGATCGGGTCCAGGGACATCGTCCCTGGCGGGGTCGAGGGGCGGAGCCCCCGCCTTTCCCTAATCCTGCTCGCGCGCGGCGATGGTCGCCTGGAGGCGGGGATAGATTTCATTCCGCCAGCGTTTGCCGCTGAAGACGCCGTAATGGCCGATGCCGTGCTGGAGATGATAGGTTTTACGGCCATCGGGAAGGTTGGCGCAGAGTTCGAGCGCCGCCCTCGTCTGGCCGATGCCGCAGATATCGTCACGCTCCGCCTCGATGGCGAGAAGATGGGTGGTTTCGATCGCGGCGAGATCGATTTTGTGGTCATGCCAGGTGAGCTGGCCCCGCGGCAGGCGGTGTTCCTGGAACACGTTGCGCACGGTTTCGAGATAGAACTCCGCCGGCAGGTCCATGATCGCGAGATATTCGCTGTAGAATTCGCGATGCGCCTCGGCCTTGGCGAGATCGCCGATGGCGACGTTGCGCCATTGCCGCCAATGGGCGGCGACGTGGCGGTCGAAATTCATCGAAACGAACGCCGAGAGCTGCACGAAGCCGGGATAGACGCGCCGCCCGGCGCCGCGGTGGCGCCAGGGGACGCGGGCGATGAGATTCTGTTCGAACCAGGCGAGCGGGCGCGCTTTCGCGAGATCATTGACCCTTGTCGGGTTGATGCGGGTATCGATCGGCCCGGCCATCATCGTGAGGCTGCGCGGCAGCGCCGGATGCCTTTCTTCGGCCATCACGGCGACGGCGGCGAGCGCCGGCACGGCTGGCTGACAGACCGCGACGACATGCGCGCCGGGGCCGATCGCGATGAGAAAATCGATGACGTGATCGATGAAATCGGAAAGGTCGAAGCCGCCGGCGGCAACCGGCACGTCACGCGCGTTGATCCAATCGGTGATGAAGACGTCGTGATCGGGGAGCAGGGTTTCGACGGTGTTGCGGAGCAGGGTCGAGAAATGGCCGGACATCGGCGCGACCAGGAGCACACGCGGCTGACTGCGGCCCATTTCCTTGCGGAAATGGAGCAGGGTCGCGAACGGCGTGCGCAGCGTCTCCTCCTCGATGACGGTGACTTCCTCGCCATCGAGGCGGGTCGAGGTGATATCGAAATGCGGCCGGGCGTGGGTGGTCTCGCTATGGCCGAGCACGTCGAAGGCGCCGGCGAGAACGCCGAGCGGCAGGGTTCCGGGCGCGATCCCGGCGAGGGGACGGAGCAGCGTGCTGGCGCCGCGCGAAAGCAGGCGCCAGGCGGCGAGGGTATCGGCGTGGAGATGATAGAGCGGATACAAAAGGGGATGAAACCCCGCCCCGAGAGGCTGCGCCTTAGTGAAATCGAGGAGATCTCCGGCCCCGGAGGCAAAATCGGCCTTCGCGGCAAAATTCACGTCCGGGGGGAAGAAAGCGAACATTTATCGGCGAATCCTTGCGATCTGACGGGCCGGGCGGATGGCGCCGAAACTCTGCCCGAGGCCGGGGCGCGCGGGAAGGGGGCGGGAGAAGAAAAAATCGGAGCGGATCAGAGGCCGACCAGCCCGGCGGCGAAGGCCTGGGCGTCGAAGGGGCGGAGATCGCCGGCCTGCTCGCCGACGCCGACCGCGAACACCGGCAAGCCGAAGCTTTCCGCGAGCGCGACCACGACGCCACCGCGCGCGCTGCCATCGAGCTTGGTGACGATCAGGCCGCTGACATCGACCATCTCCTTGAACACCCGCACCTGCTCGATGGCGTTCTGGCCGGTGGTGGCGTCGAGGACCAGCACCACCGCATGCGGCGCGGTCTCGTCCTGCTTGCGCAGAACGCGGATGATCTTGCGCAATTCCTCCATCAGCGCCGATTTATTGTGCAGCCGCCCGGCGGTATCGATGAGCAGGACGTCGCTTTCTTCCTGTCGCGCCCGGGTCAGGGCATCGAAGGCGAGGCCGGCGGCATCGGCATTCGCAGATCCTGCGATCACCGGCGCCCCGACCCGTTCGCCCCAGATCTGCAACTGCTCGACGGCGGCGGCGCGGAACGTGTCGCCGGCGACCAGCATCGGCCGCAAGCCGGCGTCCCGCCAGGCGAGCGCGAGCTTGCCGATGGTCGTCGTCTTGCCGGTGCCGTTGACCCCGACCACCAGGACGACATGCGGGCGATGCGCGGGATCAGGCGCGAGCGGGCGCGCGACCGGGGCGAGGATGGCGGCGATTTCCTCGGCCAGCGCCGTCTTGATCTCGGCCTCGGTGATGTCTTTCCCGAAGCGGGTGCGGCGGAAGGCGGCGATCACCCGCCGCGCCGCTTGCGGGCCGAGATCGGCGGCGATCAGCAGATCCTCGAGTTCGGCCAGCGCCTCGTCATCGAGCTTGCGCCGGGTCAGCACGCCGGCGAGGCCGAAGGTGAGCTTCTGGGTGCTCCGCGCGAGGCCATCCTTGAGGCGCGAGAAGAAACCGAGCGCCATCAGAGCGCCTCGGCCAGGAGATGGCCGTGATCGGCGCCGACGATCCGCGCCGCGACCCGCGTTCCCGCCCGGCCTGGCGCGGTAAGCCGGACGCGGGCGAAATGCTCGGAGAGGCCGTCTCTGTCGGTTTCCATCAGGATTTCCGTCCGGGTTCCGATTTTGGCGGCGAGAAATCGCGCCAGCGCGGCCTCGCCGGCGGCGCGGAGCCGTGCCGCCCGCTCGCGCCGGAGCGGCTTCGGCGTCGCCGGCATGCGCGCCGCCGGCGTGCCGCGGCGGGCGCTGAAGGGGAAAACATGGAGGAAGGGGATCTCGGTCTCCTCGACGAAAGCGAGGGTCTCGGCGAACAACGCCTCGTCCTCGGTCGGGAAGCCGGCGATGAGATCGGCGCCGATCGCGATTCCGGGGCGGAGCGAGCGTGCCCGCGCGATCACCGCTTCGGCTCCGGCGCGCGAGTGGCGGCGCTTCATGCGCTTTAAGATCAGATCGCTCGCCGCTTGCAGCGAGAGATGGAGATGCGGCATCAGCCGTGGCTCCTCGGCGAGGAGATGCCAGAGATCGTCATCGATCGCCGCCGGGTCGAGCGAGGAGAGCCGGAGCCGGGGCAATTCCGGCACCAAAGCGAGCAGCCTCCTGACCGCCTGGCCGAGGCTCGGCCGCCCCGGCAGATCGCCGCCGAAGCTCGCGAGATCGACCCCGGTGAGGACGATTTCCTGAAACCCCGCCGCGACTTGCGCCCGCGCCTCGGCGACCAGTTCGCCGAGCGCCACACTCCGGCTCGGCCCGCGACCAAAAGGAATGATGCAGAAGGTGCAGCGGTGATCGCAGCCCTGCTGCATCTGGAGGAAGGCGCGGGTGCGGCCGGCGAAATCGGTGATCAGATGCGCCGCCGTCTCGCGCGCCGCCATGATGTCGGAGACCGTGCCCGGCGCCGTCTCGGCGAAGCTCTCGGGGCGCAGTTTGTCGAGATTGCCGAGCACCTTGGCAACCCCCGGCAGGGCGGCCCAGGCGGCGGGGTCGGTCTGCACCGCGCAGCCGGTGACGATGATGCGCGCCTCGGGCCGGGTGCGCGCAAGACGCCGGATCGCCTGGCGCGCCTGGCGCTCGGCCTCGGCGGTGACGGCGCAGGTATTGACGATGACGGTATCCGCGAGCCCGCTGGCGTGGCCGCGCATCACCTCGCTCTCATAGGCGTTGAGGCGGCAGCCGAAGGTGAGGATGTCGGCGCTCATGCGGCGGCGAGATCGATCGTGCCGTGGAAGGCGATGGCGGCGGGGCCGGTCATCAGCACGTGATCGTCGTCTTCGCGCCAGGCGATCCCGATCTCACCGCCATCCAGCACCAGCGTCGCGCGGCGCGCCGCCAAGCCGCGGCGATGCGCGTTGACGAGGGCCGCGCAGGCACCCGAGCCGCAGGCGAGGGTGCGCCCCGCCCCCCGCTCCCAGACGATCAGGCGGAGGCGATCGGGCGCCAGGATCTCGGCGATGCCGATATTGGCGCGCTCGGGAAACAGGGGGTCGTGTTCCAGCGCCGGGCCGAGTGCGGCGATCGGCAGCGCCGCGATGTCGCGCGCGAAAAACGTCGCGTGCGGGTTGCCCATGCCGCAGGCGGCGGGATCGGCGAGCGGGCCGAGCGCCAGCGGCAGGTGCAGCGTATCGAGCGGGCGGGCGAGCGGGATTTGCTCCCATGTCAGCGCCGGCGCGCCCATATCGACGGTGATCCGGCCATCGGCCTCGCGCCGGGTGGGCAGATCGCCGGCGCGCGTGCGGATCACCGCCGCCGGATTGGCGGTTTCACGAAACAAAAGCTCGGCGACGCAGCGCGTGGCGTTGCCGCAGGCGCCGGCCTCGGAGCCATCGGCGTTGACGATGCGCATGAAGAGATCGGCGCCCTCGGCGCGATCGAGGAGGATGATCTGGTCGCAGCCGACGCCGCGATGGCGGTCGGCGATCCGCCGCGCCGCGTCCGACCCAAGGGAGAAGGGCTGGGCGAGGCTTCGAGCGCGCCGGTCGATGACGACGAAATCATTCCCGAGCCCATGCATCTTCACGAACGACGTCTGCATGCCGGCTATATAGGCGGCGCCGGCTGAAGGCGGAAGGTATGCGGGGCGAAAGGCATGGAGGCGGAAGGCGCGGGCGCGACGAACCGGCACCGCCGGCCGGCCTATTCGTTGGCCTCGGCGAATTCCGAGAGCAGTTCGTCGATCAGCGAGGAATCGTTCTGCTCCATCACGCGCCGCGCGAAGCGGGCGCAGGCCTCGGCGCTCACCCCGCGGACCGCCTGCTTGACACGCGGCACGGCGCTCGAATTCATGCTGAAACTGCGCAGACCCAGGCCGAGCAACAGCGGCGTGAATTTCGGGTTCGCCGCCAGCTCGCCACACACCGAAACCGGCTTTCTGAGCAACAGCGCCGCCTCGATCGCGAATTGCATCAGCCGCAGCACCGCCGGATGCAGGGGATCATAGAGCGAGGCAACGATCGCCTCGCCGCGATCGACGGCGAGGGTGTACATGGTGAGATCATTGCTGCCGATGGCGAAGAAATCCGCTTCCAGCGCCAGCGCATCCGCGGAAAGCGCCGCCGCCGGGGTCTCGATCATGATGCCGAGCGGCGGCAAGGGCTCGGGCAGCCGCTCGCCGCGCCGGCGCAGACGCCGCACCACGCGCTCGAACACCTCGCGGGCGCGACGAAGCTCGCCGATCGTCGTCACCATCGGCAAAAGAACGCGCACCGGCCCGGCATTGGCGGCGCGCAGGATGGCGGCGAGCTGGGTTTCGAACAGCTCCGGCTGGCGCAGCAAAAGCCGGAGCCCGCGCACCGATAGCGCCGGATTAACCGGCGGCAGATCGGGCACCAGCCCTTCGGCGACGAGCGCGTCGATCTCTTTTTCGCCGCTCCAATCGAGCACCCGGATGGTCACCGGATCGCCGCCCATCGCCTCGATGATGCCGCGATAGATCTCGGCCTGCTGATCCTCGTTGGGCATGCGCTCACGGTTCATGAACAGGAATTCGGAGCGTAAAAGCCCGATCCCCGCGGCGCCCGCCTGGGCGATCAGCGGCAATTCGGCGGGGAGTTCGAGATTGGCCTGGAGTTCCACCGCCTGGTTATCGGTGGTGATGGCCGGCAGGCGTTTGAGCCGCGCCCATTGCTGGCGCTGGCGGGCAAAGCCGGTGACGGCGCGGCGCGCCTCGGCGAGCGTGGCCGGGGTCGGATTGAGGATCACCTCGCCCTTGCCGCCATCGACGACCGCGAGGGTTCCGGGCGGCGCCGCGGCGGTCAGATCGGCGACCCCGAGCACCGCCGGCACGCCGAGCGCGCGCAGCATGATCGCGGTGTGGCCGTCCGCCCCGCCTTCATCGGCGGCGACGGCGGCAAGACGCGCCGGATCGAGCAGCGCGACATCGGCGGGGCGGAGATATTCGCACACCAAGACCGCCCCCGCCGGCAAAGCGGTGAAGCTGCGAAAGGGCTGGCGGGTGAGATTGCGGATCAGGCGGCGACTGATCTCGCGCACCTCGTCGGCGTGGCGCCGTGCGCTCGCGCGCTGCTCGCCGCCCTTGCCGTCTTCGTCGGCCATCGCCGTGATCGCCGCCGCCATCGCGTCACCCGTGTCATGCACCGCGGTTTCCGCCGCGACCAGCCCCTCCTCGATACGCTGGCGCATAGTGCGGGTCAGCCGCGAGGGGCCGAGCATCTGGAGGTAGGCATCGATCAGCGGCGCGATTTCCGCCTGGCTCTCCTCGGGCAGCATGTCGAGGCGGGCGCGGAGCTTGACGAGCTGCTTCTTCGATTGCGTGATGGCGGCGTCCAGCCGGCTGCGCTCGGCCTCGATGTCGGCGGCCTGGATCCGCCGCCGCGGCGGCTCGATCTCGGGCTCGACGGCGCCGAAGACGGCGCCGATCGCGACCCCTTCCGAAATGGCGATGCCGCTGAGCCGCCGCTCGGCGGGGCTTGCCGATGTGGCGCCGCCCGGTTTGGTGCCCTGGGATCTGGGCGTGCCCTGGGACTTGGACACGCCCTGGGACTTGGACACGCCCTGGGGCTTGGACACGCCCTGGGGCTTGGGCGCGCCGGAGCGGCCGGCGCCGGAGACCGGCTTGGCGGGCGGGGGTTTGGCGGGCGCGGCCGCGGGCGGGGGTTTAGTCCTGTTCATCAAATCCGGCTTCGACCAGGGCGG